>SXXA01000065.1 GCA_005791325.1 Actinomycetota bacterium
GAATCCCACTTGGCTTGGCACATACCCGCCTAGGGCTCCGCCCGCAAAAACCCCACTTGGCTTGGCACATACCCGCCTAGGGCTCCGCCCGCAAGAATCCCACTTGGCTTGGCACATACCCGCCAAGGGCTCCGCCCGCAAGAATCCCACTTGGCTTGGCACATACCCGCCTAGGGCTCCGCCCGCATGAACCCCACTTGGCACATACATGGGGTTCAAAGGGGCCTTGCCCCTTGTCTGCTGGGGACCTTCGGTCCCCAGCATCATATTCAGATCCCCTCTCCTTTAGGGAGGGCGTAGCCCTTTCTAATAAATTTGAGTATAATTAAAGACAATGACTATCACAATTATTGGCACACATGGTATTTTTGGATCATCCCTAATAACCCATTTTATTAATAAAAGGCCGTCCATTACGGTCATTTCCGATACCCCCCCAACTTCCCCTACCTCCATCAATTGGCAAATCGGCAACTTACGCGATACCCCCTTTTTATTACGAGCATTAGATGGCACCACCGATCTTGTTATTCACTTCTCAGACCCACCCTACTGCCGCCCAACTGACTTTATCCCCGAACGCGATATTATATCCGAACTCATAACAGTTGCTCAGCATCACAAAATCCGAATTCACTACATGGTGCCCCTATATACAAAGTCTATTGGCATACGCGGTTTTCAATGGTGGCGATTGCGATTAAAGGAACACGCCATTACCCAACTAAGAAATAGTGGCCTACCCGTTATTTTCTATCATTACTCCCTACCCATGGAATTACTCGAAATGATGGCCCAATTAAAGTCAGGCCTCGTTATTCCCAAATGTACCCAACGGGGCTACTATTGGATCGCCATTGCCGATATCGTGAATAGCCTACTACACTCCATCACACTGCCTCACGAGCCCAATCCCATTGACTATTATTTACAAGGCCCCGAACGCCTCATTCCCATCACAGCCGCCAAACGCCTCGCCCACTATCGTCCCCATATTTCAGTCACCCGTATTCCCTACTGGCCCATTCAAATATCAGCTTTATTCAGCAAACGTATTCACTATATTGATCGATTAATTCAAGCCATTACCTTACGAGATGACCCATTTTTAGCCGAAAAAACGTGGACTGAATTGGGTCAACCCCAAATAACGCTGGCCATATTCGCCAACACAATCCACCATGACACCCCATAACCGTATTATTCGCATCGGATATTCCAACCATCCACCGTTTTCATACAAGCATCCCAATCAAGATTGCATCACTGGTGAGTCATTTGAAATCGCAACCCATATTTTAAAACAATTGGGGTTTCACACCATCCAACCCAAAGAAACCGATTTTTGGGCCCTAATCCCCCAACTCAAATCTGGTGTCTTTGATATGATCGCATCCGGTCTGCTCATCACCCCCTCCCGATTAACCGAAGTCGCATTTACTCACCCCACCTATCAAGATAGCGATGGCATCATGATTCATCATCGCAACCCCCACCGCATTCATCAATTCGATGACGTTATTCATCACCCCCTTATTAAAGTAGCCGCCGTGTTTGGTTCATTTGCCATGGAAAGCATCCGACTGGTCCCCCCCAACCGACGCGTCCCCTGCCTAGACCTCGCCACTGCATTGGATGCCATTGTATCCGGACAGGCCGATTGCGTAATCGGATCCACCTTAGCACTCAGACAAGCCGCCATCTTACGCCCCTACCCCGAACTTCGACTTCGCACCTATCGAGATGGGTTCTCAGTCCCCTCCGCCATTCCCGTTGAATTCGGGGGCATCGCCATGCGAAAACGTGACACAACCCTTTTAGCCGCTTTTAATCAGGCCTTAACCACTTTTATTGGTAGCCCCAGCCATTTAAAGTTGGTTGCCCCATTTGGCATCGGCATTAGTGAATTACCAGCTCTTCACCCTCACTTTGAATCGGTGTGGCACAATACATCCACACCCCCCCCATTGCAAAACCCATCATCCCCCCATCATCCTTAAAAACGAAGGGATAAAATCGATTCTGGATACGACTCAGCATACGGGTCAAATACCACCACCTTGGCTTTTAATTTTGCCGCCAACCCCCCCACTAATTTAGGGTCCATTCGGGGATGAATCACCACCGTTTTAACCCCCAATTTAGATGCCTGCTTCCATAATTGTCGCCATTCCATCGATGACGGTGATCGCCCATCCACTTCAATTGGCAATTGAATTAAGCCATAATCATGTGCCAAATACCCCAATGACGGGTGATAAATGACAAACGCCTGCCCGCGACGAAATTGCTTAGCCAATCGCTGATCGTACCCATCAAATACCATGGCCAATTGTTTGGCACGTTCTTGAATTTGGACTTTTTGTTTGGGAAACTGCAACGACAGCCCCTGTGCCATCATCGGCAAACACGATTTCATACTGCGCAATGATGTCCAAAAATGAGGATCCCCATGTTGACCGCCATGATGATGGTCATGATCCTGTCGATCGAACTTGACATCCCCCTTTAAACCACATTCATCCAAATTAATCACCACCGCACGAGGAGCCAATTGCCGCAATCGAGTTGAATGAGCCACACTCAACCCCAATGAATCGATGGTTACAATCAAGGTGGCTTGCCGTAATTGTTGGGTAACTTTCGGGGACGGCTCAAATACATGGGGAGAGGCACCCGGTGGAACCAATGTACTCACCCGTATTTGATCACCCATTAATTCCTTTAACACCGAACTCACCGGTGCAATCACACCCACCACCCCCGTAGCAAACGTAGCGGTAACCATCCCCAATACCGCTACACCCGTCATTATTCGCCTCATGATTCTATCCTTTCTGTTAATAATCGTTGGGCACGCTGTGACACGATCCCATTTGAATCATCGCCTGCAATCGCACAATCAAAATGCCACTTGGCATGACCCAAATACCCCAAATCAGCATACGCCACCCCCATCCATAAATGAACCCAAGCATCCTGTTCTTGGCTGATATGCGGAAACAAGCATTCAATCGTTTTTTGAGACAACCCACCCAATACCCCACATTCCCCCACCCAACGCATCACCTGACTGGATGGCTCCAACGTCAATAATCGGGTTGCATAATGCCATGCCCCCACATAATCGTGAGACTGCATGCCGTTTGCGACCATATACATCAATGCCCCACGATCATCGGGGTGATGGGTTAATGTGGTTAGGGCATCCAAATCCATGATGGTGGGTGAAACCGATGAAAGGGTATGCGTCCGCACCGATTGTTGGGGTGGCTGACTGGTTTCCCCCAAGCTAGGGGTCTCTCGGCCCAAAAAAAATAAAGTTGCACCACACTGTTCACATGGGGGCATATGACTCAATACCACCGAAAAATAAGGCAATCGACAATGCGTACAAATGGCAACCCCCCTCATGGATCAATCAGGGATAACGCATTTTTCGCAGCCTGTTGTTCTGCATCTTTTTTGGAACGACCTTCTCCATGAGACTCCAATGGGGTGGGTCGTGTATCTAACACCACCCGAACATGAAACACCTTGTTGTGATCGGGCCCCACCTCCCGATCGACCATATACCGAGGCAGGGCAATCCGTTGGCGCTGAGCCCATTCTTGTAAGGTTGTTTTATAATCGTAACTATGGTCAAGGGTCCGTAATTCCGATTCAAACCGTGTTAATATCTCCTTAAAAAAATGCTGAACGGCATCCCAACCAGCATCCAAAAAATACGCCCCCAATAACGCCTCTAACGCATTGGCTAAATTGGATAAACGCTTGTCACCCCCCATACTCTTTTCACCCGACGATAAGCGAATAAACCGTCCAACACCCAATTTGTCTGCCAAATACGCCAAATTCTTATCCGATATTAACTGGGCCCGCAATTTGGTTAATTCTCCCTCTGAATACGACGGGAATTTTTGATATAAATAATCAGATACCACCAGTTTTAGTACCGCATCCCCAAAAAACTCCAATCGTTCATTATCCATTACCGATTTTCGACGCCCCCCACGGGCATATGATGAATGGGTCAGGGCCGTTTGCAATAACTCACTATTGGTAAATTGCATACCCGTCTGTTCTTTAAATTGTTGAATTGAGGCTACATCCATCGTGCAACCCATTTTGGAATTCGTGTCATCAGCACCAATAGCACCCAAATAAGCAACGCAATGCCCCCACCCAATACAACACCCCAAACGCCCCGTTGTATTGAAATAATCACAGGGGTATGTAGATGACAAAAAGAATTAATCCCAGAAATTAATGCCACCGAACCCAATGCCAGCCAGCCCACACGCCATCGCCGTAATGAGGGGAACCGAAACGCAGCCAACCCCAACAATGGATAGCCAATCAACCATTCCTTGGTACGGGGTCTCACCCCAAACAGCGTTTCCAATCCCTGACGAATTGAGCGCTCCCATTCACTCACCTGCCCCGACATATCGTTTCCACTCCGAATTAAATAAATCAAAATTCCCCCACCCACCAACATACCCAACAACAAGGTACCCCACGCAACCGGCATGCCACCCCATGCCTTTAAGCGTTTCCATTCTTGGCCACCCTCTTGACGCAACGCCGCAAATACAACCAACAAAATCGGGACTACAAAGGCCAATTTAACCCCAACAAACCCCATGAACCCCGACCGATATTCCGAAATCGACATTAAGCCCATCATCAATATCCCCCCTGCCATCACGCCACCCCCCGTTAGCACAAATCGCATGGCCAACCCAAGCCCAAACCAACGATCCCATGCCATGGGCCAACGCATCCAAATCACCTGTATTAACACCGTGGGCACCGCAATGGCAGCCAACAATGCCATTACCTGTATCCAATACAACATCTGATGGGCCAGCAACAAAGGCCCCAAGGCTAACAACATCCCAACACCCAACCCACCTATAACCCACCATGGCCGCCATCCCATGAACCCCGCAAGAAGCCCCCATAATCCAACCACCCCCCACCCCATGCCCACCCATTCCAGCACACTGGGGGTGATTCGGGGCAAGGATTGCCACTGCCGTGGCACCGAATAGCCCAATTGGGTGATTCCCCTTACAATCTCAGCCATGGCCAACTGATTAGCGGGTAATAACTGCGATGATTTTGAGTGAAAGTGAGTGGCCAAAAACGGTTTAAATACCACAACCCCCACCGATCGTTCGGAAACGGCACGAATATACCGACGAATAATGACATCGGTACGCTCATTTTCGGCTTCCCCTTCAGACAAACTATGAACCCTTACAATGCGATGGGGCATTTGCTTAGCAAGTGCATGCAACCCAGCCTGATCGTTAAATTCAACCAAACCAATTTGATACCCATTTGTCCTTAAATAGGTAGCCAACTGAGGCATTGAGCTCGGGTAACCCACCACGGTGGGTCCATCAAATATAACCAATCGAAGCCAATTCTTGTCCGACAAGTCATTGAGTTTAAGCGCCAATGAATGGGGGGTCATTCGAACACTATTTCGCAATCGGGGAATCACGCGAAAGCCATATCCAATCAGCGATTCGCGGGTTTTGGAAGAAAATCCCAAACCGGTTTCCATCAAGTCATCCGTCTCACCCAATACCCCCAATAAGTTTAAGTGGTCGTGGGTAATTAAGGATGGATTTTCGGCTTTAAATCGTGTTTTTAAGTGGGTATAAAGATGGGGGGTTTCTGCCAAAATATACAAGCGTTTGGAATCAATGGAGAGATGCAATAAGGCTTCAGAGGTGTCTGACCATGAGCCAATTAAACCCAAACGTGCTAGGCTCATTAAATCAGCCCCCCGCCACACCGATATCCTGCCATCTCGAAGCAAGTCTTGTAAGGTAAGCTCTTCTAGAGCAATGGCAGACACCAATCCCGATTGACGATAGGCCGTTAATACCGTCGCTACGGGAACCCCCGCCCTATCCGCCAGCTGATTCACATCCCGAAAAGAAACCACGGTTTCGATGCCGGGGTGATCCTGATCCATCTGATACAAACTCAATACCCGTCGAGTGGCAACGGAAAAACCAACAAGAAATAAGGCCAATGACAGCCACATCCAACGGTTCATGACGGTATCCCTAATTTTAATTGGGCGTGAATAAAGGAATCAATCTCACCATCCATTACCGATAATAAATCGGATGTTTCAATACCGGTACGGGTATCTTTTACCAATTTGTAGGGATGAAACACATAATTTCGAATCTGATTACCCCACGCAATATCTTTTTCAACACCCCTTAATTCTGAAATTTGGTCTTTGTGCTGTTGCTCCATTACCTGAACCAATCGGGATTTAAGCAAGGCCATGGCGGTTTCTCGGTTGGATATTTGCGAGCGACTGGCTTGGGATTGGGCCACCAAGCCCGTTGGCAAATGGGTAATACGAACCGCTGAATCGGTTTTATTAATGTGTTGGCCTCCGGCGCCAGTCGATCGAAAGGTATCCACCCGCAAGTCTTTGGGATCAATTTGAATATCATTAAAATCCATGGGCAGATCAGGAAGTACATCCACCGCAGCAAATGAGGTTTGCCGCTTGCCATTGGCATTAAATGGGGAAATACGAACCAAACGATGTACCCCCACCTCGGTTTTTAAAAACCCATAAGCAAAATCACCCTTTACTTGTAAAGTCACCGATTTGATACCAGCTTCATCCCCAACCGTTTCATCCACTAAGGTCCATTGATAGCCTTTTTGATCTAACCAGCGTGTGTACATACGTTGTAACATTTCCGCCCAATCTTGGGCATCGGTACCACCAGCACCAGCATTAATACTAAAATAACAATCATATCCATCATACTTACCCGACAAATAAGAATGAACTTCTAACTCGTCGATATCCCGAACCAAGGATTGGACCATGGTCGACAACTCCAAAATGGCGTCTTCAGAATCGGGATCTTCCTTCACCAACTCAATCATAGCCCCAATATCATCACAATGCCCCAGCAATCGGTCAAATTTTGAAACTTTGGCTTTTAGCCGGTTCAATTCAGTTAAAATCGATTGGGCAGAGGTATTATTGTCCCAAAAACTATCTTGGGCGATATCGGCTTCTAAATCCGTAATTTGGAGTCGACTATGGGTGATCTCAAAGATAGTCTCCCAAATGGTTTAATTTGTCGCGGTAAGTATGAAAAAGTGGGATCGAATCGGTCATACGGACTCCTTTAGGACTGATTAAGATAATTTGGATACGTCAATAAATGGGGAACTGGATTGGGGAGGCGCAGGTGTTTCGATGGTAATTTCAATTCGAAATAACACTTGAAGGGTTTCCGCATAATATTCTTTTAACATGGTTTGGTAATACTCAAACCCTTCAATTTTATATTCAATGAGCGGGTCTTTTTGACCAATGGCTCGCAAGCCAATTCCCTCGCGAAGGGATTCCATGTGATGCAAATGATCGACCCATTTTCGATCTAAATTGGAAAGAATCACCCGTCGTGCAGCAATATCATCAAATAGGTCAGGGTTCACTTGTGATTTTTGCTGACGATACACTTGCATAATCGCATCTTCAATGGCTGCTAACGAGCATTCACAAGCGCGCACCATATCCGCCAGTGATGAAATGGGAAATATGATCGACAAGGCATGAATCCAATCATCAAAGGCTGGGGTGTTGTCTAATAATTTGCCATTGGGACCGGTAACCGTGGCAAGGGTATTGGCCAACACCGATCGAACCATCTCGCGGACGTCCTGATCCAATTCTTGGGTGGTGAGCAAGCGATTACGGAGGGTATAGATGGCTTCCCGTTGCCGATTTAAGACGTCATCATATTGTAAAATTTGTTTGCGGATTCCAAAGTGGTAGCGTTCCACTTTCACTTGAGCACGTTGGATGGATTTGGTAATCATGCTGTGTTCAATGGGGGTATCATCCGGCATTCCCAAAGAGGTCATGATGTTTGCAATACGTTCAGAGCCAAACAATTTCATTAAATCATCTTCCAATGA
>SXXA01000066.1 GCA_005791325.1 Actinomycetota bacterium
CTGTATGATAAATCAGGATTCTCACCAAAAAAAAGGACCCAGCCATCCATGATATAACCATGCTCACATGCCATACTTTTAACCACATTAACATGGGTGCGTTCCAATGATGGATTGGGTAAACAGCCGATTCATTGCTGGTCAATCAGGTGCGGTTGATATTGGCTTGGTGGCGTTGTTCCAATTCATTTAGAACATCATCAAAAGACACCCCCAGCATCGACAAGGTAATGAGCAAATGGAATAATAAATCAGCTGATTCATGGATTATCTCTTTGGGCGTCGCATTTTTGGCCGCAATGATGACTTCACCCGCTTCTTCAGCCACTTTTTTTAATACCCGATCCAACCCAGCTTCCCCTAATTTTGAAATGTAAGACCCCTCTTTTTTTTCGGCCAATCGATCGGCAATAATCGCATCCAATTGTTCAATAAACATTATGAAACCTCGCTTTTAATGGGGCGTCGATACGCCATAATCATGGCAGGACTGGCCACGCAGATGGATGAATAGGTTCCCACCAGTGTCCCTAATAAAAGGGTTAAACAGAATGACTGAATGGTATTGCCACCAAATAGCAACAACGCCAGCAATACAATTAATACCGTTACCACAGTGTTAATGGTGCGCCCAAATGTTTCAATAATCGATTGGTTAACCACTGTATTCAAGTTAATGAGGCGGGTATTAACCTTGCTCAAATTTTCTCGGATTCGATCGAAAATAACAATGGTATCGTTAATGGAATATCCTAAAATGGTGAGCAAAGCGGCTACAAACGCTGTATCAATTTCAATGTAAAATATAGAGGCCAAAGCCAATGTTAAGATGGCATCATGCAACGTTGAGGCCAACGCACCCACCCCGTAGGCAAACTCAAATCGCAGGGTAATATAACCCATCAATCCGGCACTCACCAATATCACCAATAACAATGATGTATTACGCAGTTCATGTCCGATTGAAGGGCCGATATAATCGACTTCAATCACTTCAATTGGGCCCAACTCTTTCGCCAATGCGTCTCGAATTTGATGGTTTTGGACGCTTGAATGTTGGCTGGTTTTAATGACCAATTCCAAATCATCGGTTAATTGAATTTGGGTATGACTAAAACCAACGGATTGTAATATGTTGCGAACATTAGAAATCAGTTGGGTGGTTTTTTGATCCATGGTTTGCTTCGAAATGGTGCCTTCTCGTTGCAAGGCATCTAAGGTATCCAACTTTAATACCATGGATGTCCCCCCCACAAAATCGATTCCCATATTCATAGCCGATTTTCCATTGGCCATTCTTCCCACCCCCATCAGAATTCCCAAGGATACGATTCCCAGCGATACCAGACTCCACCACCATTTTTTTTCTACTAATTTCATGATTTTACCGTCCTCACTGCGACCCGATTGGATACACTCGTTTGCCGGCTGGCCAAGGTCACCAATAGACGACTCACTGTAATGGCCGTAAACATACTAATGACAATACCAACCGATAACGTTACGGCAAAGCCCTTAATAGAGCCTGTCCCCAATAAAAATAAAACCAATGTTGAAATTAACGTGGTGACATTCGAATCGACAATCGTATAAAAAGCTCGGTCAAATCCAGCATCAATGGCGGCTAACATGTTTAAACCATTTTTCAATTCTTCTTTAATTCGCTCAAAAATAATCACATTGGCATCCACAGCCATTCCAATTGACAAAATAAAACCCGCAATTCCTGGTAGAGTTAGGGTGGCCCCCAATAGTTTTAATGTCGCAAAAAAGATAAGGACATACAATCCCAATGCCAAGCTGGCCATGACTCCCGGAATTCGGTATACCAGTACCATAAATATCACCACTGCCCCAAACCCAATCATCCCGGCCAAGCTACTTTTACGAATACTATCCTTACCCAAGGTAGGCCCAACCACCTTGTTTGATACAATCTCAACCGGAACTGGCAAAGCCCCCGCTTTTAGTTGAATCACCAAATCACGCACTTGACCTAAAGAGAACCCCCCCGAAATTTGGGCTTTTCCTCCTTCAATTGGCTCATTAACATTGGGTGCGGAAATGACCTTCCCATCCAATACAATGGCCAATGGGCGCCCCACACTTCGGGTGGTGACGTCTTTAAACTTGGTTGCCCCTTCGGGGGTAAATACAATGTCAACGACCGGCTCACCCAATTGAGATTGACCGGGGTTGGCTGCCGCTAAATCGGCCCCTGTTAACCATGTTTGTTTTAGAATGATGGGCCGTTCGGATACCACTTTTCCGGATGAATCTTTGATCATAACCCGATCTAACTTGGCATCTGGGCCAGCTAAAATCATGAGTTGCTCAGGGGTAAGTGTGGTGTTTTCGGGGGCCCATTCGGCCTCCACAAAGGTTAATTGGGCGGTATCCCCAATTAACCGAACGGCACGATCAGGGTCTTGGATTCCTGGTAGTTCAACCACAATTTGGCGTTGGCCTTTTCGAATAATTAAGGGCTCTGCCACCCCCAAACTATCCACTCGATTCCGAATGACACTTAATACACCATCAACCGCATCACTATCCACGCGATGAGTGGGGGTGTCTTGGGCTTCTAATACCAACCGAGAGCCACCTTTTAAATCCAATCCCAATCGAATTGGAAACTGCCATATAACCAGCACCGATGCGATGCTAATGAGGGCGGTTAGTACCCACTTTATTGATTGTTTATTCATGTGGATTCTCTTTCGACTCCTTTTTATCTTTCATATGAGGAAAAAACAGGACATCACGAATCGAATGGGCATTCACTTTTAACATAATCACCCGATCAATTCCAATACCCAGACCACCGGTAGGGGGCATCCCCACCTTAAGGGCATGAATAAAATCGTGATCCATTTGATGGGCATCCATCCAACCAGACTCTCGAGCCTGTTGTTGATCTAAAAACCGATCATATTGGTCATGGGGGTCATTTAATTCGCTAAACGAATTGGCGATTTCCATGCCAGCCACCACCAATTCAAATCGTTCCACCCAGTCGGGTTGACTGGTCATTCGTTTGGCCAAAGGGGAGGTTTCCCATGGGTAATTCATCACAAAAGTGGGTTGAATTAAATGAGGTTCCACCGCTTTATCGTAAATAAAATTAATGAGCTCCCCTCGGGATACACCGGTAGTGGCATCTAATCCCAAAGACACTGCCTTATTTTGCAATTCAACGAGAGTCGGGTTGGTGGGTAATCCGGCATAGTCACTCAGAGCTTTCATTAATTCAATGCGACGAAACGGTACCGACCAGTCAATGACATGCTCGTCATAAACACTGGTTGTGGACCCTTCTTCGGGAACAACGCTTGATAATAGGGTTTCAGTTAGGTTCATCATATCGGTGTAATCGGCATAGGCTTGATACAGTTCAAGGGTGGTAAATTCAGGGTTGTGTTTGTAGGAAACCCCTTCATTTCTGAATACACGACCCAATTCAAATACGCGTTCGTAGCCACCAACAATGAGTCGCTTTAAATATAATTCAGGGGCAATCCGCAAATACAAATCTTGTCCCAGTTCATTATGATGGGTTTTAAACGGTTGGGCACTAGCACCCCCATAAATAGATTGTAAAACGGGGGTTTCCACTTCCATAAATCCGGCTTGGTGTAACCAGGTTCGAATGGAATGAATGGTATGGGATCGAGTGGCAAACTGCGACCGAACCGTTGAATTAACCACCAAATCAATGTAACGATGGCGGTATCGTTGTTCAATATTTTGTAAACCATGGTATTTTTCAGGTAGGGGTAACAGGGCTTTACTTAATAGTTGAAACGAATGAATATGAATGGACAATTCACCCCGTTTGGATCGAAACAAATGACCTTCGATACCAATAAAATCACCCACATCCATATGAATTAATCGGTGTAAATTCGTTTCCCCCAATTGATTGAGGTTGGCATAATATTGAAGGGTCGCATTTTCATCTTGAATATTGCCGAATGTGGCCTTGCCATGGCCGCGTTTAGCCATAATCCGGCCCGCTAGCGTGATAACAGGGCTGGTATCATCCCCCGTCAAATGGTGATATTGAGTGATAGCCATGTGCAATGACATGGTCCGATTAAAGCGAGAGGGAAAAGGATTGAGTCCCTCATTTTGGTACTGGGTTAATTTGGCTTGCCTGCTATCTAATTCACTATGATGATCGGTCATGATTGGGCTAATAATACGCCAATGGCGTCTTGTTCGGTATCGGCAATGTACACCTTAGAAGAAATTTTAGTAATTTCTAATACCCTCCGCACATCTTTGGTGGGGTTTAGTAATACCAATCGCCCATTTTTTTGCGATGCTTTTTTGTGGCCTTCAAATAATGCCCATAATCCAGATGAATCCACATAGGTCACGTTCGACAAATCGATCATAATTTTGCTAACACCTTCATCCATAATTAACACGTTAATTAAATCTACAAATTGAGCTTGGTTTTCAATATCCAGTTCCACGGATCCGGATAATGATTGGGACCCACTGTCCAATGTGGCACCAATTTGCACCTTAATAATATGGTGATCTAATTCAGACTTTAATAATTCCATTTTAATACACTCCTTTTAAATGAACCAACCGAAATAACCTCATGCACCATTCAATCATCTTCGATCATTTTATCGTGGATAGATTGGATGAATCAGAACAGGGATGTTTCGGACCCACGGGCAATCTTGTGCGAACCGGAATCAGAGCTGGTTGGACATTGAACAAGCCTGCTAACAGGGATACCAGCATCGTTACCGATAACGCACATCCGAAACCATCATATATAAAAATGGGAATTAAATTTTGAACTAATTCTGTGAATCCATCAATGGTCAAGTGGCTGCTCCCCCTTGTTTTGAGGCTGAAGATATTTAGTAAGGGTTAATTCTGTTCCGCC
>SXXA01000067.1 GCA_005791325.1 Actinomycetota bacterium
AATAGCGACGATTGAACAAGAATAGCACGATTAACAACATTTTCTGACGGGGGGTGAGCATCTGTTTTACCTCAACCGATGGGCCAATGCTCAAAGATGAATGGAATGGGGTTATAGTAAGTCAAAAATCTAGCTGGTATAATGCAAGTTGGTTGTACAATGTGTGTAGCCAAATCCAATGTGGAGGTTTTTATGTCCCTGTCGCCATCACCAACCGTTTCAAAGTTGGGTTCATTTATGGATTGGGTCATGCAACATTCCCCTGGCGAATCCGAATTTCACCAGGCGGTTCAAGAAGTAGCCGACTCATTATTGCCATTTATTGAGGCTAATCCCAAATATGCCCAAGCCAAAATTTTTGAGCGAATGACCATTCCAGATCGCGTGATTATGTTTAGGGTCACTTGGGAGGACGACTGCGGGGTACCACAAGTGAATACAGGTTATAGGGTGCAATTTAACAACGCAATTGGTCCCTACAAAGGTGGATTTCGCTTTCATCCCAGTGTTACGTTGGGAACATTAAAGTTTTTGGGGTTTGAGCAAGTGCTCAAAAATAGCCTGACAACATTACCCATGGGGGGTGCTAAGGGCGGGGCTGATTTTGACCCTAAGGGAAAATCGGATCATGAGGTGATGCGCTTTTGCCAAGCATTTATGACTGAAATGTATCGCCATATTGGCCCAGATGTGGATGTTCCAGCGGGGGATATCGGGGTAGGGGCACGCGAAATTGGTTTTTTATTTGGACAATATAAGCGGATAGTGAATGAGTTTACGGGCGTTTTAACGGGTAAAGGCATTCAATATGGTGGGAGTTTAATTCGTCCTGAAGCAACCGGATATGGTGCCGTTTATTTTGCTCGAGAAATGCTAAGTACCCGAACAGATACCCTAGCCGGAAAAGTGGCGGTGGTATCCGGTGCGGGGAATGTAGCCCAGTATACCATTGAAAAATTAATGCAATTGGGTGCTGTTCCTGTTACCTGTTCCGATTCTACTGGATTTATACATGACCCAGATGGCTTTACTCCTGAAAAGTTGGAGCAACTAAAGTGGGTTAAAAATACTCAAAGACAATCATTAGAGGCCTACGCCAATTTGGTAAAAGGGGCTGTTTTTGTAAAAGGGCAACGCCCTTGGGGAGTGCCGTGTCAGGTTGCGTTTCCTTCGGCCACCCAAAATGAAATTAGTGGGGAAGATGCCAAACAATTGCTGAAGGGTGGGTGTCAGTTGGTATCCGAAGGTGCCAATATGCCAACCAATTTAGATGGGGTTGAGGTGTTTAGAGCGGCTAAGTTGTTATATGGCCCAGGTAAGGCAGCCAATGCGGGTGGGGTGGCGATTTCGGGATTGGAAATGACCCAAAATAGCATGCGATTGAGCTGGACGAGAGAAGAAGTGGACACCAAGTTACAAGATATTATGCGTCGAATTCATGCTCAGTGTGAGACGCATGGTCGACAAGATAGCCACTATGTGGATTACGTGACGGGTGCTAATGTGGCTGGCTTTATTCAGGTTGCAGATGCATTGTTGGCGTTTGGTGTGGTGTAGGTGGCGATTGTAATATCTTTTTTGTTGGCATTATTAGGGGCGTATTTATCGACCCCGTTATGCCGTGAATTGGCCAAGCGATGGGGGGTGATGGATCAGCCGGGGGGGCGTAAAGTTCATCGACAATCCACCCCCTACTTGGGGGGGGTTGCCATATTAGTGGGCATATTAAGTGGTATGGGGGCTACATGGGGGGCCGGAGGGGGGGCACTATTTGGGCCGGTTATGATTTTGGCTTTGGGGATTACCTTGGTGGGGGTAGTCGATGATATTTGGTCCATTCGTCCCGTGGTCAAGTTAGGGGGCCAGCTTTTGATTGCAGGTGGCACCATTATGGCTGGAATTTCGGTGCCGAGCATTGCCCACCCAGCGGGGGGACAATGGATAGTGGGGGCATTGCATATTCCCTTTGCCATGCTTTGGATGGTAGGAATGATGAATATGATTAATTTGATAGATGGATTGGATGGATTGGCTGGTGGGGTGAGTGTCATTTCTGCCATTTGTTTGGGTATTGTTTCGATTATGGGGGGAAATATACCGGCGGGGATTATGGCGGTATGTATTGCTGGCGCAGGCATTGGGTTTTTAAAATATAATACAAATCCGGCTACTATTTTTATGGGGGATGCGGGCTCATTGTTATTAGGATATATGTTATCGGTTGTTAGCATGTTGGGTGTTTTTAGTTCAACACATACTTTTTCGAGTGCCATTCCAATTATTGTATTGGCGATTCCAATTTTAGATACGGCATTTGCAATTGTGAGGCGATTAAGGCGTGGGCAACCCATTTTTTCAGCAGATAAAGATCATTTTCATCACCAATTATTGAGGTCGGGCTATACGGTTAAACAATCGGTGGGGGTGATATATGTGATATCGTTGGCATTAAGTTTAGTAGGGTTTGGGGTTGGCTTGGGTTCGACACCCACTGGTGTTTGGGTGATATTGGTTGTAACAGTGCTATGTGGTGGAATAAGATGGGGCATGACACAGGGGTAGATGTGGACAATATTGAGCCTTTACACGTGTGGGGTATGTGGCTAGCCTTCAACGGCTGTACGGATTTTATTAAGATATAGGTTAATCAATTTTACATGAACGTACCAACACGATTTGTGCCACCGGTTAAATATAATGCCCCTTCTTTTATGGGGGGGGTTCCTAATATACTTTGTATCCTTGATAAAATTAGGTCGGGATTTTATTGGTGTGTTGATAAAAATGAGCAATCTAGCAGGGGGGCTCTGGTTGCAGATGTTAACTGTAGTAGGGTGGGGGTATCTGCATCTTTAGACGAATGTCAACATCAATCGCTGAGCACCGGCGTAAAGGGGTGCGTAGTGGTGGGGGGATTTGAACAAACTACGCATGGTGGGCATGAATTACAATTTATGTTAGAGGATATTTAGATTCAATTAAATCCATTAAATCCATTAAATCCATAACCTAAACAAGCCGTGTTGATAAGAGGGGTTATTTCGATGCCGAGATATTCGTTTTTGTCTACCTCTTGGGATATTAGGCTGGGGCCCTTAAGACGGCACACAGTGCCCCCTATCAAATTGCTTTAGGCGGGGGAGTATGAGGGCGGAACAACTCAGATACCAACACAGCCCTTTAATTGGGATTAGGGTGTGGGTATGCAGTGCTCTCCACCTTAAGGGATGCGCTTATTTAAAATCCCCCAATGTTAACTCATATTTTGTTCTGTGAGTTGTGGGGTAATTGGGATTCTGATAAATTGCACCGTATGAAACGAGTATTTATCGAAACATACGGTTGCCAAATGAATGTATATGACACCGAATTGATTAAATCAATTTTGGGCGCGGCCCACTATGACGTGGTTACATCCGAACATCAGGCCGATGTTGTGATGCTTAATACCTGCTCTGTTCGTGAAAATGCCAATCGAAAAGTGCATCTTCGGATTCAAGAATTACGTAGAAATCGCCCCCAACATTCAATCGCCATCGGGGTTCTTGGTTGTATGGCTACCAATTTTAAAACCGCTCTCCTCGAAGATCCCCAATTGGGTATCGATTTTATAGCTGGACCTGATAGCTATAAACAACTCCCCCAATTGATTGAAAATGCATGGCAAGGCGGTTCCGACCGATTTGATGTCACCTTGTCTGAATTTGAAACCTATTCGGATATCGAGCCCACACGTGATAGCGCCGTAAATGCTTGGGTCGCCATTATGCGTGGATGTAATAATTTTTGTACATTTTGCGTGGTTCCTTACACCCGTGGTCGTGAACGATCTAGAACCATAGAATCGGTATCTGATGAGGTCAAACGATTGGTGGATCAAGGCTTTAAACAAGTTACCTTGCTTGGACAAAATGTCAATTCTTATCGATCAGACGCTCATGATTTTACCGATTTAATGGATGCGGTTAGTCAAATTGATGGGTTAGAACGGGTTCGTTTTACCTCCCCTCACCCCAAAGATTTTCCCAATCGATTATTGTCACTCATGGCAGAGCGAGAGACCATCTGTAAGCAAATTCACTTGCCATTACAAGCGGGTAACTCAAGGGTTCTGTCTAAAATGAATCGTACCTATACCAAAGAAGAGTTTTTGTCTTTGGTGGAACGGATTCGATCCCTCATACCCAAGGTGGCGTTATCCACAGATATTATTGTTGGATTTCCAACGGAAACCCACGATGAATTTTTAGATACACTCGATGTGGTTCAACAGGTTCAATTTGATAGTGCCTATATTTTTAAATATTCTGAACGGCCTAATACGGTGGCTGCCAGACGATTTCCAGATGATGTGTCTGAAGCGGATAAAACCGCTCGCATTGTTCAACTTAATGAATGCCAACGTAACATCTCCCTTTCTAAAAATAAGGCGTGTATTGGATCCAATGAACGGGTATTAATTGAAGCCTTATCAACCAAAAAAAGTGAGTTGGATTGTCAGGGGCGTACCGACTCAAATCGAATTGTGATTTTGCCACTGCAAGCAGATGTTACTTTGGGTCAAATGAGACAGGTCCGGATTGTGGATGCGACACCCAACGTATTAAAAGGTGAGTGGGTGTGACGATCATTCGTGTGGCGAAACAAGATATTGCCACGGTGCCGGCCGATGCGTTGGTTAATTCAACGGATTCCTATTTATCCGGACGAGAGGGGCTCGATGCCCATATTCATCGATTGGCTGGCCCCGACTTGTCGCGTGCATGCGCCCAAATTGGCGAGTGTAAGGTGGGGGAAGCCCAGCTGACCCCCGGTTACCAATTGCCGGTTAAATATGTGGTTCATGCGGTGGGGCCTCATTGGCAGTTGGGGGCGTTGGTTGCGTTGTCATTATTGGCCAATACTTACACCGAGGCACTCTCCCAAGCGGCCTCGATGGGGTGTCGGGTGGTAACCCTGCCTGCTATTTCGACTGGATCAGGTGCGATCTCTTTGGCCGATTCGACTCCGGTTGTGATTGGGGCCATATCGCTGGTAATTTCACAACACCCCGATTGGTTTGAAGAATTAATAATGTGTGTTGCCACACAGGAAGGATTGAATGCGTATGCCCACTTTATCGGATCGAATTCTTAGCGCGTTACAATCAGTTCAAGACCCTGATTTACATCAAGATATTGTCACCTTGGGATTCATTAAGGACCTTTTGATTCAGGATGGTAGGGTGTCATTAACCTTGGAGTTAACCACCCCAGCCTGTCCAGTTAAAGATGATCTTAAGCAACAGGTCATTAATGTGGTTTCCCAATTCCCAGAAGTGACCGATGTGGTGGTTCGTTTGGGTTCAAAGCCGATGCGGGGGCTACAGCCCTTGGCCAAAGGCTTATCTGAAGTAGGGGCGATTATTGGGGTCTCTAGTTGTAAAGGTGGGGTTGGGAAGTCGATGACGGCGGTTAATTTGGCCTTTGCATTGTCGGAGCAAGGTGCATCAGTTGGTATTTTTGACGCGGATGTGTATGGGCCCAGTTTGCCCACCATGGTGGCCTTACCAGATACCAGTTTGGTATTTGATGGCCAATTTATCAAACCCTTGCAATACAAAGGTGTCAAATTAATGTCATTTGGGTACACCCAAGATCCCTTGGATGATCGGAATCCCGCATTGATGCGGGGGCCTATGGTAAGCCAAGTTATTAACCAACTGTTAACCCAAACCAATTGGGGGGCCTTGGATTATTTGATTATTGATATGCCACCCGGTACGGGGGATATTCCCCTGACCCTATCCCAATTAATTCCAATGACCGCAGCGGTGATTGTGACGACCCCCCAACGTTTGAGCTTTGTGGATGTGATTAAAGGAATTGAGCTGTTTTATAATCTCAAAGTTCCGACCATTGCAGTACTCGAGAATATGAGTTATTACGAATGTGGTACCTGCCAAGAACGACAGTATCCATTTGGGCGTGGGGCGTTGCAAAGTTTGGTGAATGAATTTGGATTTAAGTACGCCTTTGAGTGTCCCATTGATTCCCTGGTATCTCCCACCAGTGATGCTGGCTTGCCATTGGTATTGGCCCATCCCGACGCAAAGGCCACGCAGGTGATTCATCAATTGGCAGGGGCTGTGGCCAGAGAAGTCAGTCGCTTGCGATATCAATCGACGGGGGCCCCAGCTGTGGAAGTAATGGATGCCAATGGCAAACTCATGATTCGTGTGTCACAGGGGGAACGAGAGTCTTGGGTGGAACCAAGGGACTTGAGATTGGCTTGTCGATGCGCCAGATGCCAAGATGAATGGACAGGTCGACCTTTACTTGATGCCTCATCCATCCCTGATGATGTGGTTCCTGAAGGATTGGGCCCCGTTGGAAATTATGCGGTGGGTGTTAATTGGACGGATGGGCATTCATCCATTTATCCTTATGAGGTATTATGGTCGTTTCAAGTGAGTGCGGAGGTATAATATGTCGGATCATTCGTTTGATATTGTGTCGAAAATTGATATGGCTGAAGTTACCAATGCGGTGACCCAAACGGTTAAGGAAATATCCCAACGTTATGACTTAAAGGATGACGGATGCGAATTGACATTGCGGGGCGCGGATCGGGTGTTATTGATTCAAGCCCCCGATGAATTTAAAAGTGGCGCTGTATTGGATATTTTGAAACAAAAATTGGCCAAGCGCTCGATTTCACTTAAAGCATTAATGATTCAACCCATTGAATCGGCATTGGGGGGGCGCGTCAAACAAGAGATTACCATTCAAAATGGGATTGCATCTGATAAAGCCAAGTGGATTGCCAAGGATATTAAGGATTTAAAAGCCAAAGTACAAGTTCAAATTCAAGGTGATCAATTGCGGGTATCCAGTAAGTCGATTGATGAGTTACAGCGTGTAATGCAATTGGTTAAAACCAATGATTATGGGATCCATGTGGGGTGTGACAATTTAAGATGAAACAAGTTGCCATTATTGGGGCTGGTCCGAGTGGAATGTATGTGGCAGAGGCGTTGTTAAAGCGGGACCCTGACTGCGAAGTAACCTTAATTGAACGATTGGTGAGCCCATATGGATTGTTACGGGGTGGGGTTGCCCCCGATCATCAAAAAATGAAAAGTGTGGGGGTATACTACGAACGCATCCTGACCCAATTTCAGGATCGGTGTCATTATATGGGCAATGTGTCGGTGGGTACTCAGGTGGCATTAACTGATTTGCAAGCATGGTTTGACGCCGTGGTTATTGCAACGGGGGCGAGTGAAGATCGTGCGTTGGGGATTGAAGGGGAATCCTTGGCGGGGGTTTACCCTGCTACTCAATTTGTGTCATGGGTGAATGGACATCCCGATGGCATGGGGCATACATTTGATTGGACAGCCCGACAGGTGGTGGTCATTGGTCAAGGAAATGTGGCGGTGGATGTGGTGCGATTATTGGCCAAACCAGTATCGAGTTTGCGATCAACCGATATTCCTGAGTCACGGTTGGCAGTATTGGCCACCAGTCAGATT
Source organism: Actinomycetota bacterium (assembly GCA_005791325.1). Classification (GTDB taxonomy): domain Bacteria; phylum Margulisbacteria; class Marinamargulisbacteria; order SXXA01; family SXXA01; genus SXXA01. The sequence continues at coordinate 7,517 of SXXA01000067.1, forward strand.
GAAACCATTTATTTAATGGGACGACGTGGCCCAGTGCAAGCCGCATTTACAGAATTGGAATTGCAAGAATTGGGGCATATTGATGGCGTTACACTGGGTTTTAATCCATTGGATTTTGAATTGGGGGAAGCCTGTCAAACGGAGCTAACCCTTCCTGATTCCAATAAGGCACGAAAGAATTGGGCCACGCTGGGGACCCTTCGTCAGTGTTCGCCCTCATCGGGGGGACGGTCGATTCAAATACGGTTTTTTGAATCTCCTGTTCGTATTCTGGGAACAGAGCATGTAACAGGGGTTGAATTTGAACGATCGATGTTGGATGGGCCACCGGGGCAACAACGGGCGGTAGGAACTGGGGTTAGGCATGTGATACCTGCCGACATGGTGTTTAAAAGTGTGGGGTATCGAAGTATCCCATTACCGGGGTGCCCATTTGACACCAAGCGGCATGTGGTACCCAATGTGAATGGACAGGTGGTCGATGAGAATGGGGTGGCTGTAACGGGTTTATTTGTTGCCGGATGGGCGAAGAGGGGGCCTTCGGGTGTATTGGGCTCCAACAAGCCATGTGGGGTCCAAACAGCAGAGGCGTTATTAGCATCATTGGGTGGAGAGGCATCCAAACCAAGGGGTGGGTTTAGCCAGTGGTTGTTGGAAAAGGGGGTGAAGTGGGTAACGTTTAACCAATGGAAGCAAGTGGATGCATATGAAATTCAAACCGGGCAGGCACTGGGAAAACCCCGTGAAAAATTAATTGCCATTCAAGATATGTTAGGGTTGTTAAGATGACCCTCAAAAAACGTCGTCGACGGGTGTTGGGGGTTATTTTAGTATTGGTATTCGGAATGGCAGGTGGTGGGTGGTGGTGGGCATATCGAGACACACGCCCCCCCTTAGTGACCATTAATGTGGCTAAAATTCAGCCTAAAATAACGATTGCAAATGAGCTTAGAATGATGGTTCAACCTGTAGCCGTTTCTAATCGAGAGGTATCGTTTAAGGTGCGATTGGAATCTTATCAAAATACCGATGCGGTTCGTGCCAATCCAATTGATATTATGATGTTGACCATTCAAGAGGATATTCCATTTCGAGATGCCACGTGGTCTGATCATCACCATTCTGATTATCGTCGTGAGGGGGTTATTTCGTTTAAAGTGGATCGCCTCCCCCAATTACTTAGATTGTCGGTATTTGAACAAGAGGAACGGTTATTTGAGTGGGACATACCCCATTAAAAAGGGGCGGTTTGCCAGCTGTTTTGCTAGGTGGTGCAAATTGGGGCAATGTTATGGCTGGCTTGCAGCGGTTTGTTTGCTATTTGGCACGGGGATATGTATGGCCCAAACGTATTCAGTGATCGGACCCAAATCAAACAATCAAGCCTTATTATATATTCCTGATACAGTGGGCTTTGATC
>SXXA01000068.1 GCA_005791325.1 Actinomycetota bacterium
ATCGTATCGGTAGATATTATTGGTAATCCCCACTCATCTATTTTTGATGCCCAATCCACCATGGTATTGGGGAATATGGTGAAAGTGGTATCTTGGTACGACAATGAATTTGGGTATTCCAACCGTGTGGTTGACCTTGTAAAGGCCATTTAAGGATGATTCGCTCATTGTCGCAATTATCATCAACTGAGTTACACCAGCGACGTGTGTTGGTACGGGTTGATTTTAATGTTCCATTTCACCAAGGCAGCATTTCCGACGATTCCCGTATTAAAGCCACTTTACCCACCCTTCGCAAATTAATTGCTGCCCAGGCCAAGGTGATTGTGATTTCACACTTGGGTCAGCCCATGGGCCCCGACCCCACCTATAGTTTAGAGCCGGTGGCAAATCGATTATCTATTTTATTAAATCAAGGCGTGTCATTTGTACCAGATTGTATCGGCCCCCAAGTAAGCCAAGCGATTCAACAGATGAGGGGTGGGGATGTGGTGGTGTTAGAAAACCTACGCTTTTACCCTGGTGAATCATCGAATGATGGGGGGTTTATTAAAGAATTGGGTAAGCATGCTGATTTATTTGTACAAGATGCGTTTGGGGTTGCTCACCGACACCATGCATCCACGGCGGGAGTGCCCACTATTTTGCCGTCGTATGCAGGTTTGTTGGTTGAAAAAGAAATTGAATTTTTAGATCATGCCATTCGTCAACCCAAGCGACCCTTTTTGGCGATTATTGGGGGGTCAAAAGTATCCAGTAAAATTGGGGTATTGCAGCACTTATTAGGCCAAGTCGACATTATGGCGATTGGGGGTGCCATGGCGTACACTTTTTTAGCAGCTCAAGGGTATTCGGTGGGTCAGTCGCGGGTTGAAACCACCCATTTGGACATTGCCACCTCATTTTTAAATGATGCCAAGTCCGCCAGCACAAATATTATTTTACCTATCGATCATGGATGTGCCACCTCATTTTCGGAGGACGCGCATCGTTTGGAAATTGATACCCCAAGTATACCCGATGGGATGTTGGGGATGGATATTGGACCCCAAACACTTCACCTCATTCAACAAGCTATTCAAAGCGCCCAAACCATTTTATGGAATGGGCCGGTGGGTGTATTTGAGATGGATTCATTTCAAAGTGGTACCATGGGAATTGCCCATGCAATGGCCCAATCGGATGCCGTTACCATCGTGGGTGGTGGCGATTCATCGGCGGCGATTGTAAAAGCAGGTTTGGCCGAGAGTATGACCCATTTGTCGACGGGTGGGGGAGCATCATTATCATTTTTGGAGGGGAAGCAATTACCCGGATTGGCGGGATTGGAGTTGGTACATGGATAGTCAAACCAAGGCATCAGATTTAAAATCGATTGAAGATGCGATTCGTCATTTGTCACAAAAACGGCATTTGATTACGGAACAAGCCGCTAAAGCAAAAGCAGAGTTGAGCGAATCTAAATCCTCCAATCGCTCGGCTTTTGCGACCACCTCCATGCAGCCCATTGAAGAGTTCAATCAAAGTGTGGCGTTGTTATTGGGATTTATTCAACACACGCAATTGGATCAACTGGCCCAAATTGCGTCTAGCCCAGTTCGTGTATTTTGTTTTAATTTATTAATTGGGGTTATTCGAGGGATTGGGTTTGCGATTGGTTTGGTGTTAATTGGGGGCATTACTGTCAGTATGATTGTATCAAGATTGCCGGCTGGATGGTTACCCAAACTAACCGCTATGCTATAGGGTATCGATTGCTAGTGGGGGGGGGCGTCATTGCCTTGGATCAGCTCACCAAATGGTTGGCTTATACAGGGTTACATCGTCCCATTATGGTGGTACCCGGATGGTTGGAATGGGTATTGGTCACCAATACGGGGGCGGCCTACAGCTTATTGGATGGTCATCGTTGGTGGTTGGTCGGCATTAGTTTGGTGGTGATAGTGATGCTATTGCGTTTTCATCGTTGGTTGGGGGATACTGCGTGGACAAAATGGGGACTGGTATTTTTTATATCTGGTGCCATTGGGAATTTGATTGATCGGGTTTGCCATGGGTTTGTTATTGATTTTATCCAAATCTATTGGATCCCCGTGTTTAATGTGGCTGATATGGCCATTAATATTGGAATGGGGTGTTTGATTGCAGAGTGGGTCTTGGTTTATCGACAATCGTCATCATCTACATCGTCTTGATTTGGCACTGGTTGACTTATCCGGCATGCCCCGACGGGTGGTGCAGGACGCCATTAAGTCGGGTGGGGTGAAGGTGAATGGCCAGCCGCAACATCACCCCGGACATCGTATTCGAGAGGGGGTTCAAATCACGCTAACATGGATTGTGTCGCCACTGGGTGACTCCCCTACCCTTCCCCCCCCCATCGACATTGTGTTTGAGGATGATTGGATAATGGTGATTAACAAACCACCTGGTTGGTTATCCCATCCGGTGAATGGGCGAAATCTGGCCAGTGTATCGGAGTGGGCGGTTGGGTATCACCCCGCCATTCAACACGTGGGCCATCCCCATCGACCTGGGATTGTTCATCGATTGGACCAATATACAGAAGGGCTGATGATTGTGGCCAAGACACCCGAAGCATTAACGGCTTGCCAAGCCTTATTTAAATCCCGTCAAATCCAAAAAACGTATTGGGCATTGGTATCAGGGAATGTTCAATCCGACACGTTAGATATCCATCAACCCATTTTACGATCCACTAAAAAGCGAAACCGAATGGTGGTACATCCCGATGGTAAAACGGCCATATCGAGGTTAGAAGTGGTAACCAGATATGGCTCCATGACATTGGTAAAAATGACCCCCTTAACAGGTAGAACCCATCAAATACGGGTTCATTTACAATTTATTGGGCATCCGGTGGTAGGGGACCCATTATATGGGGTGAATCCACATCCACACGGACAGTTATTACAAGCGGGTGGGCTATCATTTATCCATCCATTGACGCAAGAACCGCTATCCTTTTACTTGCCACTATCCAATCGATTACACCGCTAATGATGACACCTGCCCATGGTTTTTTATTCCAAACCCAACAAGACATATGGCGGGTATTAACCCAATTTAGGTTGGTTATTTGGGGAATGATGATGGGCGGATGCTTAATCACCCATGCTTGGCTTGGCCCGATTGAACTAAGGGGGGTA
>SXXA01000007.1 GCA_005791325.1 Actinomycetota bacterium
AAGCGAAGTGTTTTCGTGATGATGGGTTTAGTGATGTTTGCCATGGGTAAACCTATTTTTTCTGAGGGTGAAATAGAATATCCAACAATGCGAGCTGTGGTTGATTCGCTGGCTGCTCACGAATCCCAATGGAATCTATTTATGTTGTATACCATGAATGCGGATACCCCTGGATATGTTGAAACCGGTGGTTTTAACGAATCCAAGGACGGTCGAATTCAGATTAAACATTTCTATCGATGGAGAACCGCTGGTCCACCGGTTGAAACACGGGGCCCGCTCGATTTTTTTGTGGATGCGTTTGGGCGTGGTTTTTTTACGATTCGGGTTCCATCGGGCATCGCGTTTACACGAGATGGACGGTTTACACTCGACAATAACCGTCGACTGGTAATGTTGGCGGGAGGCTTTCCCGTTTTGGGCGAGCGGGGTGAGATTTTTTTGCCGCCAGGTCAAGAAGTGGCTGTTTCAAAAGCGGGGTTGTTGTATGTCGATGGACAACCAATCGATCGATTTAAAATTGCTGTATTTCAGTCGAGAGCCTCACTGCAAACGGTGAATGGTTCCATTTTTGTTTTGGAAGGGGAACCCGAGTTTGATACCCAAACCACCTATGCGGTTCGCCAAGGTTTTGTGGAACAAAGCAACGTAGTAAAAGCCTTGATTGGGGATATTACCATGGCATCCCGTGTGTATGAAGCCGTATCTAAGGCTGGTAAATCGCTGAATAAGCTCAATAGTTCGATTGTGCAAATGGGGGGGCAATAAAAGACTGTTGCTCAAGTGGCCTTATGTGATAATGTGTTCATGATATAAATTATTTGTAGTGCTAGTGTTGAAGGGAGTTAATCAATGATAGCTCAGTTACATATGGCCAAGTCCGCAATGAGTGCGTTTCAGCGAAAAATGCAAGTCATTGTGAATAATATTTCGAACGCCCAAACCGTTGGATACAAAAAACGGATGGCAGAAATGGAAAGTTTGTTTCCGTTGGTTTTTGAGTCGGTATTGGTAGAGTCGGAAGATGCGGTTCCGGGCAACCCACGAGGTAGTCGTAAACGCTATGCGGAATTTGGACAAGGGGTCCGCATTGCTGAAATTCGGAAAGACATGTCTCGTGGTTCGATTGAGGTGACCAATCAGCCGCTTGATATTGCCATAGATGGTCCTGGTATGCTTCAGTTCAGACTTCCGGATGGTCAAATTGCCTATGGTAGAGCCGGAAACTTGCACTTGGATGCCGATGGAAATGTGGTCAATCCCAATGGACATCCCTTAGAACCGTCGCTTCGGTTACCCCGTGAATACAATGAGATTATTATTAATGAGGAAGGGCGGGTTTATGTTCAAACCCCCAATAATCCAAACCCACAAGAGGTGGGACAAATTTTATTGGCAACCTTTCCAAATGAGGCGGGTTTGCGTGATATGGGACAAAATTTATATGAGCAAACCGCATCATCAGGTTCGCCCACCTTTGAAATACCAGGTCAAAATTTGGCGGGTAGTATTCGCCAGCGAGCATTGGAATTTTCAAATGTGAATGTGATTGAAGAGATGATGGCCATGGTATTATGTCAGCGTGCATTTGATGTTACGATTAAGGCAATTAACAGTGGTGATCAGATGTTAAAGTCTGGTAATGATCTCGGTAAATAGGGTTATTATTACATTATGTCTGATGGGGGGATGTATCGGTGGGGTCCCAATAACGGATGTGGTAAGTGATGTTCAGCGTGCCATTGAGTTGCGTGTTACCCATCCGGTGACGGGCGTGCCCAATGCCAAAGTGACCGTGTTGGTGACTGCGTCTCCCCGATTACAACGTGAAATCGAAGAGGCGAATGAAGCCATAGTGGCATTGCCTGAACTGGGTAATTGGATTGGTCGTACGGTTGTACCAATCGAATTGCAATTCTCGAATGGGTTATCGAAACGGGTTCAAGTGGTGGCCAACACGGTGGCGAGGATACCAGCTGTCGTGGCCCTGGTCTCCATTCCAAGACAAACCGTGATTCAGCTGTCACAGGTAACCTTAAATGAGGTTCTATTGTCATCACATCGTTTGGAGGTATTAACCCGATTAGAAGAGGTGGTGGGGCAAGAAAGTGTCACCTTAATTGGCGAAAAAATGACCATAACGGGTGCGATGGTACGGGGGGTGCACTTGGTGAGGGTGGGGGATTCGGTAACGGTTGCCTACCGCAAGGGGGCTATAACCCTTCGTGTGAAGGGTGTTGCTTTGGAATCGGGGCGTAAAGGGGAGCGGGTCAGGGTTCGGTTGTCCACCAATCGGATGATGGAGGGAGTGGTTATAGATGAACAATCAATATTGGTTCAGGCTCATACTTAGTGTGGCGCTGAGTGCTACTGTGGGGGGTGTCGGGGTTGTTGCCGATTCTATTTGGGACAACGCCAAAGGTAATTTGTATACAGCCGAGCGTAAACGCTTGCGGGTTGGCGATGTTGTAACCATTTTAATTTCCGAAACTAGCTCAGCCGCTCAAGAAGCCACAACCAAAACATCCAAACAATCGGGGATTGGGATGGATATTTTATCGGGATGGGACCAAGTAGCCAATTTGTTGGGAAACGAAACCCAGCGACGAACCTTTACGGGGCGATTTTCAGGTAATGATAATTATCAGGGGTCGGGTCAAACGGCGCGAAAAAGCAATGTTCGGGCCGTGGTAACCGCTGTTATAACCGAGATATTGGAAGGGGGGAATGTGTATGTGGTGGGGGAGCATAAAGTGAAAGTAAATAATGAAATTGAAACGATTCGTATTTCGGGTGTTATTCGCCCCGCAGATATTACGGCTGCCAATACGGTAAATTCATTTCAAATTGCCAAAGCAGAGGTGTCGGTGAATGGATCTGGGGTGGTGGCAGCAAAACAGTCTCCAGGGGTGTTAACCAAGCTCTTGGGGTGGTTTTTTTAATGAGGATTGCATATTGGGCCCAAACGATACTCGTTACAACCCTTATTTGGCCATTTTTACTTGGAGCCGAACCGTTGCCGGTTCGCTTAAAAGATGTGGCCAAGTTAATTGAAGCACGAGATAACCAGCTCATTGGGTATGGACTTGTGGTTGGCTTGCGTAATACAGGGGATACACGCTTAACCGGTTTTACTGATTCTGCGCTTTCGAGTATGTTAAAGCGAATGGGTATTTCCCCTACGGGGCGAGATTTTTCTTCACGGAATGTGGCGTCTGTAATGGTGACGGCAATCCTCCCTCCGTATACTCGCAAAGGGCAGAGAATTTCAGTCACGGTTTCATCGTTGGGGGATGCAAGCAGTTTATCTGGCGGTACGCTGGTGTTAACCCCACTAATTGGGCCTGACATGAATACCTATGCAGTGGCGCAGGGTAATTTGGTTGTGGCAGGGCAGGCCGAGCAATCGGGTCAGGGACGCTATACTAAAAATCAGCCTACATCGGCATCCATCCCAAATGGGGCAATAGTCGAGGAAGAAGTGCCGGTTTCGATGGCGGATATGCATCATATTGTTTTTGTTTTAAATGAGCCTAATTTTGCCACTGCTACCAATGCTGTTCAGGCAATTCGGGCGAGTGGGTACAAAAATACAGTTGCAAGAGATGCCGCAGTGATCGCTATTCCAAATTCTGACCTGCCATCGGGCGGTGGCGATTTAGTGACCGAAATAGCCACGCTCCAAAATATTACATTTGTTCCCGATGCATCAGCAAAAGTGGTGATTGATTCAAAATCAGGAACCATTGTGATCGGTGAAATGGTTCGACTAGCACCTGTCGCTTTAACCCATGGTGCGATTTCGATTCGCATTACGGATACCCCCGCGGTGGTGGGATTGGGGGATGGGGCTGGGAATGTGGATCCCACTGGCATTCGAATCGATGAAAGTAGCAATCGGTTTGTTTATTTAAATCCATCGTCCACATTATCCAGCTTGGTAACCGCACTCAATGAGATTGGGGCGTCTCCTCGTGATTTGGTATCCATTATTCAAGCACTAAAGGCATCTGGTTCATTAATTGCAGAGCTTGAAATTTTATGAAACAACGATTTTGGTTGATCCTACTGATATTGGTTGTTAAGATTCATGCACAGTCAATGGATATGAGGATGATTTTAGATATGATGCCACCAGGGACCTTCTCTCCCCGTATGCCCAATCCGGATGAGCAAAAAATGGTTGATGTACAATCTTATTTTTTAGAATCCATGTTTTTAAAGCCGTTGATGAATAGCTCCGATGCATTAACCAATGAAGAAGATGCCAACGAAGATGATGCGGTACCGGTTGATTCCACCAAGGGGATGATGTCGGGTTTAATGACTAAAATGTTATCTGGGCAGTTATCTAAAAAAGACTCACTACGACTCAATCGAATTTTTAGGCCTCGATCGGAAATACAACCGTCTCAAGCCAAGGCAGAGCCGAATCAGGCCGTTTCTCAACCAGTTAGACCAGCTCCTCATTATATTCAGTTGGGATGGTCTTCCATGGATGCGTTATGAAATCAGTTGATCCAAGTCAATTAATGGCTGATTCAGAATCACAGCATCAGCAACAGTCGGAAGCGTTTGTAGAGGAGTTTCGTTATTTAGTTGAGTCCATTGCCGCGAAGGTGGCTGGTGCTAAAAACCTTCCACTTGGTATTGAATATGGTGATTTGCTTAGCTGGGGGATTGAAGGATTATTTAAAGCAAAGCGACAGTATCGATCAGACAAGGGGACTACATTTCAAACCTATGCTTTTTATCGAATTCGCGGTGAAATTTATGACCGAATACGATCGGAATGGCAATATCGAAACCCAACCGATTATCAAGAATATCGCAAACGTTTACAGGATAAAATTGCGGATTTGGTTGAGGAAAGCATGCTATCAGTTGAATCTGCCGAAATTGATTTGGAACATAAAATTTCAACATTGATCCAAGAATCTGTTATGGTGTGTTTATTGTCACTTGATCAAGTTCAGAATGTTGAGCAAATTCCATCGCCTTCGAACACGGAGGAAAGTGATATTTCCGATTCAATTGTATGGTCAGAAGTCGGTAAGTTGGAGCCAGTTGAGCGTCAAATCATAGAATTATTTTATTTAAAAGATATGAATCAAAAAGAGATTTCGGAGGTGTTGAACTTGTCTCGCAGTTCTGTTTCTCGATTACATTCTCGTGTTTTGCAGAAGCTCAAACGGCGCTTGGTTCGATCAGGAGAGGAGCCACAATACGCATGAGGTATCGATGCTGGATAGGCGCTTTTTCACTGATTATATGGGGTGCCACTGTCATGGGGGCGGTTATTCCACCCACTCGCCCCCCTATTAATAAGCCTGGATTTGACGGTGTGCCAAGTATTTTTTATGTGCCATCCTATGAAACATTGGAGAAGGGGATTATAGAATCGAGTCGTCGGCAAGCCTTGTATTCATACATTTTGGCTAATATTTCAACCCCTGGGTTTGAGCCCATTCGTTATTTACCACCAGATGATGTTAAATTGTTACGTGCGACCATTCCAGATCTTAAATTAACCAAAGATGTTGTGCTAGATTTTATCATGACCCGTATGTCTGAAAATTCGAAGCGACAATCGTCTTATGTCACCATGTGGAAAGGTAAAAAGGATAGCCTAACTCGTATTGTGACGTTGGGCAAATAATATAGTCACTTGTTGAACGCATAGAATGGGTATACAGTTATTTTTTGGATAGAGGAAGGGGCTGGTTTTTAAGGGGCTTGTACTTTATAGTATAGGGATGTTTGGACGGGGTGGATGACACCAAATCGTGGACCTTGTGAAGGAGAGTAAATAACGTGGCTCGATTTTATGTTGGTTTAATCGCTTGGGGTATTGGAATGTCTACGGTGGTACTCGGATTGGGTTTGGATGAAGCCATGAATCACAGTGCAACGGGCTTGGTTGCCCATCGTATTCGAATGAACTTGATTGCCCAAAATATCGCTAATTTAACAACCTTTAAAGTTGAGGAAACGGGTCTTCCGTATCAGAAACAATATGCAGTGTTTCAACAATCTGAAGGTGGGGTTCGGGTTCAATCGATCGAAAAAAGTAAAGCCCCTTTTTTAAAGCAGTGGGATCCGGATGTGCCACAAGCTGACGAGAATGGATATGTTTATTATACCAATGTCAATTTGCCTGAAGAGATGGCCCATATGAATTTAACGGAGTCGTTGTATGAAGCCAATATATCAGCATTTAAAACCACCAAAACCATGTATCAGGCTACGATTGACGCAATGAAATGAATACCTCAGTTCGTCCGGTTTTATCAGATATTAAACCGTTGGGTGATGTAAAGTCGAACGTAGTGTCTTCTGATGCGGGTCGTTTCGATCGCTTATACGATCAATTGGTTCAAGATCCACCCGCTGCTGATACACCGGCGATGGTTGAAGAAGTGGGCGCAGGGTTGGTTAATCAAATGTTAGGCCAATTGTTTCCATCTGTTGCCCCATCAACCACTCAGGCAGACCCTGATTTGGTGCCCCCACCTTTTTTGAAGATTCCTCAAGAGGGTGGGTGGGAACAAGCGCAGGTGAACCCAGATGCACGGCGGGGTCCAGTTAATCCTGTTCAATCCGTCTTAGATGCCCCTGTTCCAGAAGCTGTTGCAACGGGGCGTCCGGTGGGAAGCCAACAGTCTCCTCCGTTTCAAATTTTTTTAGACAAGGCATTGGATTTCTTTTTGCGAGTATCTGATTTAGAGAGAAAGTCAGATTTTTTGATGGGTGAATATGTTCAAGGTAAGGTATCATTGGATGAATTAATGGTGGATAAAGCAAAGGTTGGGATTGCCTTATCTTTTACTTTGACCTTATTTAACCAAGTATCGCAAGCTTTAAAAGATATTCAAAATTTACAGGTATAGTGGGAGGGATTGGTGGTTGAAGTAGATGAGTTTGATCAGGAGGTCGCTCAGGGTTCGTCTAGGCGATCATTAGGTAGTCGGTTAACACGATCTCCGCTGGTTCTGGGTGGGGGGTTGATTGTCTTAGTTGTGGTGGGGTATTTGTTTTTTAAGCCAGCCCCACCTGCCAACCTATCACCTGATCCTGACGTTATTGCCAACCAAAAAAAGGAGGCCGCTCGAGAAAAAGCAAAGCGAGCCAAATATGCGGTTTTGTTTAATCAGTTGCCACAAACCAATGTTCCAGAGGTTTTGCGGGAATTGAGTCGCCAAGGAATTAGCTTTAAACAAACCCAAACCGGAAAAAATGCCCAAATTGAAGTTGAAGAAGATCGCTTAGAAGAGGCCAAAATGTTGTTGGCTTCCAAAGGGATACCCTCTGGTACCCCCGAGGGATACGCCTTATTAGACTCCGGCGAAACAATGGGGGTAACTGATTTTGATAAACGGGTGCGGTATGTGAGGGCCCTTGAGGGGGAAATTGAAAAATCCATTAAACAAATTGACCAAATTGATAATTGCAAAGCAAAAGTGGTATTGCCTGAGCAACGCTTGTTTGCTGTGACCCAACCACCAGTCACGGCGGCCATTTTATTAACGGCAAAAGATGGAAAAGAAATCACTGATTCGATGGTATTTTCAATTATCCAATATGTAGCAAGCGCGGTTGAAAATCTTCAGCCAGAAAATGTAACAGTGGTTGATTCAAAAGGACGTAATTTATCAGAAGGTATTTTTGATCGTGTATCGGATGGGAATATGAAACCGGTGACCGCATTGGTGCCTAGTGCCAACCCTAAACCAGTTCAAGAAGTCCCTAATCCTGAAAATATACGACCAATTGCTCCCAATCCAGAGGAGCTAACACGTTGGTATGACATGAAACAAAAAATGGAAGAAGAGTTAATCAATCGAGCGACCAAACAATTGGTTGGCATTTTGCCATTGGGTAGTTTTAAGGTTGCTATTTCGGTTGATTTAGGTCCCATTCAAGGGGGGGTGGTTATTCGACGCATTACAACATCTATTGTGGTGGATAATAATCGAGATGATATTGATTTAAATTCAGATTCCAAAAATCAAATTTTTAATACTGTGGCTGGGTCAATTGGGTATGTCAGACAACGGGACATTATTGTATTGAATCGGGCTGATTTTAGCATTATGACCCCTACCGAGCGGCGTATGTTAGAAGCCCAACTGGCCGCCAAGAAAAACGTTAAGTATTGGCTGATTGGTGGTGGGGGGGTGATATTAGCGGGATTAACCACCATGGGGCTCGTTCGAATGATTCGTCGACGCCGTCGATTTGGATCGGATGATGATTTGGGATTAACAGGGCGGGATGGTGACATGTTTGGGGATTTGCAATCTGAAATTGATTCAGAGCGACAATATGAGCCTATTCGTGAGTTGTCATACACCGACCCTGATTTATTAGCGGGGGTGGTGGAGCAGTGGCTTCGTGAAGATGGGTCTTAAAAAGGAGGATTATTGTGTTAACTGGGTTGCAAAAGGCTAAATTATTATTGTCAATTTTAGGAGATCGAGCAACAGCTGTCTTAAGTTTGCTGAGTCCTGGAAGTGCTCAAAAATTAACATCTACCATTGGGGATAAACCGAAAGTGTCTGCATCAGAAGCCAATGCGTTTCTGTCGGAAGTAATGGACCGTGTTTCGACTTTAAAACAATCCAATGGATCTCATTTAGATCGGTATGGGGATACTGAAACTCCGTTTGAAGAATCGTTATCTGAACTCAGCATAGGGTCCGATCAAGATCGAGATATGTTTGATTTTTCAAGTGATTCACCCGAAATAGATAGCGGAACGTTTGATGGATTTGAAGAAGAATCCCAAATTCAAGTCGCCCCTTCTTCAATTGGTCCAGTCATGAGAACCCCTAGCGAGATAGCGGATCTGCTAACCCATCAAAAACCCCAAATTGTGGCATTTATTTTGTCAAAGATGGATGATGTACTTCGAGAACAAGTATTGGATTTTTTTCCATTGGAAGCCAAAGAGCATATTGAATCGATTCGGGTTGATAGCGTGCCCTTATCCGACAAAGTATTTAAGCGAATTTATGACTTAATTATGTTTGTTCCAGCCAATGCTATGGCTACGGAGGATAGAGAATCAAGCCGAGATGAGTTCTCATTTTAAATGGCGATTTGTGGCGGTCAACACGTATAACGGGGAAGTCAGATGACGACATGCTTCAGTGACATCGTGGTGACATGGGATGCCTATATGTTATTTGGGGCTCCAATTTGATTACGTTGCCGGTCCGTATTACCGATATTAATTATGGTAATCACTTGGGGCATATTCAATTAATTGGGTTGATGCATGAAGCACGACTGCAGGTATTTCACACGTGGGGATTATCAGAAACACACTGCTTCGGGCGGGCATTAGTGGTCAGAGAGCTTTCTATTCGCTATAGTAAAGAATCTTTTTATGGAGACAGTTTGGATTTTGACATTCAACTTGGGGTTGTTAAAAAATGTTCATTCTCATTGCTTTATATGATTAAACGAGGTTGCGATACCATAGCAACGGCAAGCATTGAGTTGGTATGTTTAGACCCCAATACACGTCGGATTCAATCACTCCCATCTCAGCTTCTTCAATCTTGGAATCAGAAAGGACTCCGATGACCCCCATCTCAGTAGATTTAAAACAGACCGTTAATTTGCCGATCACAGAATTCCCCATTCGAGCCGGTTTGGTCACCGCTGAACCAGAATGGTTGAGCTGGGTTG
>SXXA01000069.1 GCA_005791325.1 Actinomycetota bacterium
CAATTGCGTTACAATACATCCATAGTAGTTATCCGGATTGGACGAGCCAAGCGGATACTGATGTGGTGGCATTATCCTTGGAGTTATAAATCATGCAAATTAGTCAATCAAAAACCATTTATTTTATTGGAATTGGGGGGGCGGGAATGAGTGCCTTGGCCAAATTGCTCATTGAGATGGGGCATAAAGTGGCGGGGTCTGATTTAAAAGAATCCGTAACAACCATTCGACTAAAAGACATTGGCGCCACGATATATTACCCACAGCATCCGGCTAATTTAAGGTTGGCCGATATTATTGTTTATTCAACCGCTATATCTGAAGATAACCCTGAATATCGCCATGCCAAATCAGAAAAAATGGTGATGATGCATCGAGCGGAGATGTTAAATTACATCATGGAGCAATTTCGAACCAAAATTTCGATTTGTGGCACCCATGGTAAAACAACCACCTCCTCGATGGTAACCAGAGTATTGGAATGTGGACAATGTAAACCCACGTTTGTGATTGGGGCGGATTTAAACGATTACGGATCCAACGCCAATTTGGGAGAGCGTACCTATTTTGTGGCTGAGTCCGATGAAAGTGATGGGTCTTTTTTACACTTGCACCCGAATGTGGCCATTTTGACGAATCTTGAGCCGGAACATATGGATTATTATCAATCTTGGGAAACGTTGACCCACTATTTTAAGCAATTTTCACAAGGGGTATTGGATCGGGATGGGTACTTAATTGTGAATAAAGATGATGCCGCATTGCTTGAATTGGTGGCGCCAATGGATCCATTACGCATTCGGTATTTTGGAATTAATAGTCCGGCCAGTGTCAGTGCGTCAGATATCCAACATACACCGGATGGGGTTCAATTTAAATTGTATGTCGATGGGAATATGTGTGGAACGGTTCAACTGAAGGTTCATGGGATACACAATGTGTACAATGCATTGGCTGCAGCCACGCTAGGCGTGGCTGAATCGGTATCCATTGGTGCGATTAAAGATAGCTTAGCCCAATTTTCTGGTACCAAGCGACGGTTTCAGTTGATGGGTGATGTGCATGGAATTCGGGTCTATGATGATTATGGGCACCACCCCACTGAAGTGGCCACCACCTTGGCCGGTGCCAAGTTGGCCTTGGGGGCTCGGTTAATTTGTGTCTTTCAACCCCATCGATACACTCGAACGCGCGATCAAATGGATGTGTTCCCCGATGCATTTGAATCGGCTGATTATGTGGTCATTACAGAAGTGTATGCCGCCAATGAGCCTAAAATTAAGGGAATATCAGGCAAAGTCATGGTGGATAAAATGCGAGATCGTGGGATGAACCATGTTGAGTTTATTGCCAATAAAAGTATGGTCGCGGCCAAATTGCTTCCCCAATTACAACAAGGGGATGTGGTTATCACGATGGGTGCGGGGGATATTTCAACGGTTGGAAAAGAGATTTTAGCCCAACTTCGTGTCAAGCAAGCGGTGGGTGATCAAGCAAGATGACGCAGATATCGTATCGGGTTCCCATGCGACAATTATTAACCTTTCAACTGGAAGGTCTGGCCGATGAGTTGGTGGAATTACAATCGCTAGATGATGCCATCCATTGGACCGCCATTCATCCACCTGACTCGTATGTGATGTTGGGGCGTGGCTCCAATAGTTTGATTCGATTCCCACGTGATGGGTTGCGTGTGGTTCGATTAACCCCTAATTCGATACCCATTCATCGAGAAGGAAATCTGGTTCAATTACCGGCCGGTGGCACCATGAAAAAGATGCAAGATGTATTAATAGAAATGGGATTATCTGGCTTGGAATTTGGGGCTGGGGTACCGGCATCAGTGGGGGGGATGGTGGCCATGAATTTTGGATGTTGGGGTGAGTGTATGGCGGACCGCGTCACCCGCATTCAGTTGGTTCAAGGGGGGAAGGTAGAATGGGTGCCAGCTTCAGATGCCCATTTTGGGTATCGAGCCTCTCGATTTCATACAACTCAAGAGATGGTGGTTTCGGTTGAACTGAGATTAACCCCATCGGACCCTCTTGATATTCGCCAGCAAGTGCAAGGGGCGATTCAACGACGATTGGCGAGCCAACCATTACGAGCCAAAACATTTGGGAGTATTTTTAAAAATCCGTCGGGATATTTTGCGGCTCAATTAATTGAGCAGGCGGGATTAAAGGGACAACGATGGGGTGATATTGAAGTATCGGGACAACATGCCAATTTTTTGGTGAATCATGGGGTGGCCACCTATCAGGAAACCATGGCTGTAATCGATCATGTTAGGGCGGTTGTAAAGGATGTGCATGGGGTTGAGTTAGAGATGGAGGTGAAACAATTATGAGTCGGATTGGGGTTATTTTGGGAGGGGTGTCCAGAGAACGGGTGATTAGTTTGCGATCGGGTCAACGGGTGTCGGATGCATTGCGGCGGTTGGGCCATGATGTGCTGATGTTAGACCCGATGGATGGCTTAGAGTGGGGTGGACTGGGTTTGGATTTGGCCTTTATTGCGTTGCATGGCACCATGGGAGAAGATGGGGGTATTCAGGCTTATTTGGAAGCATTGGGGATTCCCTATACCGGAACCCATGTGTCAGGATCGGTATTGGCCATGAATAAGGTATTAAGCAAAGCCCTATTTCAAAAGCATGGGATTCCTACCAGTCCTTTTTTTATGGTAGGGACACCAGATGCGGTTTGTCAATTGCCCTTTCCGGTGGTAGTAAAACCCATTAATGAGGGGTCGTCCTTGGGGGTTTATATTATCCACAATCAAACAGAATGGGACGAAATCTTGCCCAAGGTTTTGACGACATTTCCAGCCTGTTTGTGTGAGGCGTATGTTCATGGGGTCGAAATTAGCGTGGGTGTCATTGACCAACTCACAGGCCCTCTGGCATTACCGGTATTAGAGTTAATTCCACATAATGAATTTTATGATTATGATGCCAAATATACAGAAGGCAAAACCCGCTTTATTTGCCCATCACAGTTATCCGATTTGGTGACCCAGCAGGCCCAATCATTGGCGATCAAGGCGCATCAACTGTTACACGCTTCGGGGATGTCTAGAACCGATATGATTGTGGGGCCCAATGGGCTGGTGGTGTTGGAAACCAATACGATTCCGGGGCTCACCGATTTATCTGATTTGCCGGCACAAGCTAAGGCTTTTGGTATTGGTTTTGATGACTTAATAGGGGGGTTAGTCGGGCGCGCATTACAGGAGTATCCATGAATCGATCATCCATTGCAATGGGATATTCGCAGTATGCCAAGGTGCAAGGACAAACATTTGATTGCTTATGGCATGAGATAATGGGATTAAACCCCGCCACCATACTGGATCTTGGGTGTGGGAATGGCTATTTTACCCAACGCTTACCCAACCATTTTCCGTTGGCGGAGGTGGTGGCTTTGGATGTCAATGAGGCCATGATTAGCCATGCCCAGTTGCATCATGCCCATCATCGTATTACGTATCAAGTGGGTGATATCATGACTCACCCCATTCCGGAGAGTGATGTGATACTAGCGAATGCAAGTTTGCATTGGATGACGCCATTTGACGTGTATTTATCACGAATTCAATCCATATTATCTAAAAATGGGATTCTGGTTGCGAGTGTATTTGGGCCGGATACCTATTGGGAGTTGGCTGCAACGTTGGGGAATGTGATGGGGCGTCCGATTGTATTGGCTGCGACTCAATTTTTGACACCCCTTGACTTGCAACGTACGTGTTTACAGGTATTTGATCGGGCAAAGATTTGGCAGGTCCGATATCGAGAATGGTTCCCATCGGTTTTGGGTTTATTGCACAGTATTAAACAAACAGGTACCAGGGGAAACGGGATTCCGGGGATGATTTGGACACAAGGCTTAATCGATGAGGTGGAGCGGATGTATCGACTTCGATTTAGGGCTATTTGGGCGACCTATCAAGTAACCATGATTCATGCCAGCCATTAGTCAGCAAGCGTATTTGGCGGGGTTTAGCCCGCTATCGCTAACATGGGTGGTGGGTACCGATACGAATGTTGGCAAAACCCATGTAACGGGAAGGTTGTATCAAGAATCCCACCGTAAAGGCTTGGCTATTACCACCCAAAAATGGGTGCAAACGGGTGAAGAGTGTGATATAGATGAGCACGATCGAATCGCAGGGATTAGGGGAGATATTACATTGCGTTCGTATCGCATGCCGTATCAATTTGTGCCGCCGGTATCGCCCCATTGGGCAGCTGCAATGGCCAAAACGTCGATCGATTTTGTAGTGATTGAACATGCCTTAACCCAGTTGCGATTGCAACATCACGTAGTGATTGAGGGGTCGGGTGGGGTGATGGTGCCATTGGCGATGGGTTCCCTGATGATTGATTATATGGTTAGGTTGGGTGGGCAGGTGGTTTTGGTGGTTCCCAATCGAGTAGGGGCTTTGAATCATACCCATTTAACAATGGAAGCGTTGTTGAATCGTGGGGTACAGGTAGAGGCCATTATTCTAAATAGGGGGGTATCTGTTGAGACAAATGAGGGAGTGTTGGAAGATAATCATCGGTATTGTTCCTTGGTTTGGCCGTCGCTGTGGGTGGTGGATTGGGGCTCATGGGAAGGGCA
>SXXA01000070.1 GCA_005791325.1 Actinomycetota bacterium
AAATGTTGAACCAGCCCTTAACCACAATGAGATACCTAGGCGTGCCGCACTGCTCAATCGGCCCAAGGATTGTTGATACGGACTCACATCAATGACCCGTGTATTATCGGTTGGATAAGCATCCGAAGGATTGGGAACCCCATCCCCATCCGTATCCGATATCACACCCCATTTTTTAGCCAAATACACATCAATAATATACCGATCATTGGTCGACAACACCTGATTAAATACCATCACCTCAGCCAATTGACCTTGATAAAACCCATCCGTCCCACCTCGAACCCCACCCATATCGGATGCCAAGAATAAGGGGCCCTCCGTGGCACTGGTTTGCTTGCTAACCTGAACCCCATTGACCAACAACCGTGGTACGCGATTGGCATATTCTAAGGTCAATGAAGCCAACCCCAAAACAGGTTCTGTTGCCACCAACACAGGTGCCCATCGCGTCGCACTACGCTCGTATACACCCACGCCATTACGTCCCCAACTAATCCCCACACTGGTTTTATCCCCACCCAAATTAGCCGGATACATCACATACCGTTGCCCCGATGCCCCATCAAATCCACTTACACTCTGCGCATCCGTCTCGTGGGTATTGGTGGGCTGACCAACCACCACCAAAGTCATGTTATTACTAACGTCAATCAGGGGTCTCACCTTCAAATAGTGTTGGACCCCATCAAATGAAACCACCAGTTTACTGTTTTCCCTTAGTAGTAAAGGTGGTTGTGATGCCACTGACTCCCCAATGGCAACCCCTTGGCTACGACCCCAATCAGCCCATTTGGTCACATTGCTGTTCGATAATGTCCATGCGCGTGTATCCCCAGACAACCACCAACTCAAAGCTGATTTAGCCCCACTGGACAAGCCCATGAGTTCGGGAGCCATTTGCGACAACTCAACCATTTGTGTTGAATCAACGGGGGCATTGTCCGATGCATTGGGGATGCCATCTGAATCAGAATCCATCTCAATTCCCCATTTACTTGCCAAATACCCATCAATCAATAATCGATCTTGTAGCGATACAACCCCATTCATGACGATTATTTCCGCAATGTCTCCCTTAAAATACTGATCGATAGCCCCACCCACTTTCCAGTTATTGAACGATTGTGAGAAACCAGCACCTGTACCAACAATCAACCCATTTACCCTTAATTCCGATGAGTCGGCATGAATCACGGCCGACAACACACTGGGCTCCAATGTTCGCCAAACATCCCATTCATACCCAACAATCGGTGCCCCTGCATCCCGGATGGCAACATTAACGGAGGTAACATAGCCCAGACCTATTGATTGGCCAAAATGCAAGGGAATCTGCCCATTATTATTCGATTGTCGTTTGGAAACCACCCATACATAAAGAGGGCTTGAAATAGACCGACCGGTTGGCAATAAAAGTTGATCGTTCAAGCCATCAAATCGCACCACCGAACGACCATTCAACCCATTTTCAAATAATATGGGCAATAAATCCCCTTGATTTTGATACAGGTGATTTTGCTTACCCGACCAATCCAGCCATGCCACCACCTTGTTGTCTTGGAGATTCAACCCTCGATCAGCCATTAACCATAACTGTAACTGCGAAACCCCAATCAATTGATTAAGGGTAGCCGATACCCGATTCATGGATACCGCACGCAATGAATCATCTGGATAATCGTCTAGCAAATCAAAAACACCATCCCCATCCGCATCATTTAATAATTTCCATTTGGTGGATAAATACCGGTTTACCATGGCCATTTCAGCATCCGTTAACACCCGATTAAACGCAATAACCTCACCAATCGATCCAGCAAAATAACGGGTATGATTAGCAGCATCTTTCCCCATGACCCATGGTTCCATAGGAAGCGACTGTGTTAGCGTGGTACTACCTTCCACACTGCCATTAATTCGTAACGTTAACTCACCCCCATCCCCGATGGTACCCGACAGCAAGAGGGCCGTTCGATTCCCCAAAAACCGATTACTGAGAATCGGGGTTTCAGACTGATGCCCCATTTGCAAGATGGCCCCATCACTGGCCGTTGCACCAACATTAAAGCCTATCGACAGACCCGATATACCTGAAAATACCGTCATATTGGCAGACACCCTTGGTTGCACCACCAATATCACCGTCCCTGGACGGACTGTCATGCCATCCCCCATCATGCTTAATACCTGTTGTTGCCCATCAAAGCCAATGGACGGCAACCCATTTAATACAGATGGAAGGGGTCGATTAATCGCCGTTCCTTGTCTCATATGACGACGGTTACCAGACCAATCAAACCAATTCATCACCCGATTTTGATCATCCAATTCAACCGGCGACACTTGCACATCCTCACTGTCAGTTAATCCGCCGTTGCCCGTAACATCCCCACTACCGCTCAGCCACACAGACACGTCATTTTTAAGTGCTATCAACGCACTGGGCAACGCCACCACTTGACTTGAATCCAACGGATACGCATCGTAAGGATCGGATACCCCATCCCCATCACTATCGATAGCAATGCCCCATTTGGCTCCCAAATAACGCTCTATATCTTGTCGCAAAGACGGGGTCAATACGCTATTCACCACCACTATTTCTGCAATATCCCCATTGTATGCAGCCAATTGGCTGGGGTCCAAACCAATGGATACCGTCACCCCATCAGCGGTGATTGTGCCCCCATACTTGCCCATTTCCACCCCATTTAGATAAGCTGAAACCCCCGTTAATGACCATTCTGTGGTTATAATCGACGCATTGCCTGTTGCAATGGTCATACTTGAACTCACTACCAACTGATTGTTGTAATAAATATCAAATTGTCCCTTGGGGTTGAGTTCGATGGCCATTTTCTTTGATTGAGACCCCAATAATGTACTGGTGGTTAGCCGAGACGGACGATGAACCATCCATATGGTTACTTGATTGGCCGTAATGGGATTCGCCAAATAAAGCCCATTTGATTCTGAAAGAAACCCAACCACATTACTGGTTGACACACTTAATTGTAAGCTAGGCAACCCATTAATACCGGTCATCGTTAATTGGGGTAAGTTGGAAGATCGAAGAGGGTACACATGTTGTTGTTTACCCGACCAATCGACCCATTTGTCAAAATTGCCTGTTGGGGTCAATAAAATACCATAAATACCTGACTCTCCCGACTCAATCCGTGCATTCCCATTTTGATCCCCAGATGCGGATAACCATGTATGAATGTTCTGAGACACCGATTCAATGGCTGATGGCAGATCCACCACACGACTACCATTGTAAGGATACCCATCATTATCATTGGGAACCCCATCCCCATCACTATCAAAGCGAATCCCCCATTTAGCCGCCATATACGACTCAATTATTTGTCGTTCAGCCGTACTAATCGTGCCTGAAAACACCATGATTTCAACGATATTTCCATTAAAATAATTGCCGTTTGACATCCCCCCCACCCATGCATTGGGATACGATGTTAAGGCATCTCCGAGTACCGTTGTACCCACTGGGGATTCTGATGCATTGAGGTAATATTGCAACCCAACACCTTTGTTAAATAGCAGGGTGTGCACGGTTTTGGGGGATACCAGCAACCCACCAATCCCACCTTCTACATACCGTCCCGTTCCAAATAATCCCCCCACTGCCTGGGTTTCAGAGTGATAACCCAATACCAAGCCGGATAAGTCCGTTGATAATGGGGCTTGCCCACCAATGATATACTGTGTTCCCGCTGCCAATCGTTCTTCTACCACCACCACACTAAATGATTGATTCACAACAGGTGCCCCACCCCATTGCAATACATCGTTTAATCCATCAAATTGTACTGCCCCCCGACCCCCAAATGCCGACCCCCAAACTAGGGGTTGCATCCCACTCTTCGATTGAATCAGATGTCCTTGGTTTCCACTCCAATCAAACCAAGATCTGACCTTACCAAATCCATCCACCATCATGGCCGAAGTAGTGGCCACATACCATCCTTTTAATAATCGCTTGGTTTCATCACTTAATCCTTTTAAGGATGCCCCCGATGTCAGGCTGGCCCGCTCCGTCATGACATTAAAATCAACCACTTTGGTTGGATCTTCAGGAAATTCATCCAATGTATTGGGCACCCCATCCCCATCTCGATCATTGGTGTTCACTTTGGGATTAATGGCATCTGGATCTGTTTGATTGGGATCCCCATCCCCATCGGTATCGACCGGTATATTCCATTTATTACCCAAATAATTATCCAACACCAATCGATCAGGTGTCGATAAAGCCGCATTAAACACCATTACTTCTTGAATTTGACCACCCCATCCACTATCGAAGCCCGTACCACGACCCAACTGGGTGCCCCCACTAGATGCTATCATGGAGCCAGCATTCACGACCTGATCTCGAACCGCCCCATCAATCAGCAATCGCAATTGTTGGGGGGTCACCATCATTCCAACTAAAATCGATGTATTACTGGATGCCTTGGTAACGCTTAATTGTTGATAACCGGTATCCGTAGGAACCCCCATACGGTAGCCTATTTCACCCACCGTATTACGATCAATACCCAATACCCATTCTCCTTGGGGTGTTGAACGATGCCATAACACCCCTTGGCTACCGGGGCTTTCCCCTCCCGCATACTTAACCCCATCCCATTTAACGACCATCATGACACTTTGGGTAGCCGATACCAGCCCACTGGCATAGGGCACCGTTAAAAATGTGGGTGCAGAGGGTCGATACATGTAGGTTTTATTTCCCCCATCTTCAACCAATCTGGGACGAGAGCTAGTTGTATATTGTGTGGCATGATTTTTTTGGGTACCCAAATCAGCCATGCGTATGACCCCCCCCGCATCCACGACCACCGATGGCGAATAGGCCGTATTGAACCACAAGCTCAATTGTTGCATGGCCGCCCCACTCAGGCTATTTAACGCTGGCGCCACGGTTTGAATATCGCCCCACATGCTTGAATCCATTGGGTAATCATCACCATTGTTGGGCACCCCATCCCCATCCGTATCCATACTAACCCCGTATTTTGTGGCCAAATACTGATCCATCATATATCGATCATACACCGATAAAACGGAATTAAATCCGATTATTTCACCTATCACACCATTATAAAAACGTGTTATTCCATTCAAACTGGCCACACCCAATTGCAACCCATCTAAAGGTGTCATGGCAATTCGCATGTTAGTAGACGCCATCAATACCCCATTTAAATAAGCAAATCGACCCACTGCCGGATCAAATTGGAACGTATGAATACGGGGACCGTCGGGTGAATACGCAGCATTGGTCCAAGTCAAATCCAAGTTGGTGCCGTGTGACCATACCATTTGATTGGTTTCCAAATGGTACCCAATAGTCAATCCAGAACCACGTTCACCCCCCAGCAAATAGTTCGCTGTTCGGCCTTGTTGGGGATGCTCAATAATCATGAGCGTATATGGCGTATTGCGAACCATCCCCTGATCGAGAGGAAGCCAATCTTGGCCATCAAATCCCAACCCCAATCGCCCCGTATTCCCAAACGTCAAAACCGATGGTTGTACATTAAGCGTTGATTGCCACGAACTTTGGGTCATATTGGCCCAGTTGGCCCATGCCCCAATGGCATCCCCATTTCCACGCAATATTGAATTACCCGACACCCCAAACCATGCCCGCATACTGGCCTTACCCGCACTACTTAATAAATTATAGGATGGCATGACCGCACCCAAGGCAATCAAGCGCTGATTATCGGTTGGAATCGAATCAATATGATCGGGCCAGCCATCCCCATCTTGATCCAAGGCCACCCCCCAACGAGATTGCATATCCACACTGAGTTGTGCCAATTCGGATTCGGTGAGTAGTCGATTCAACACCATCACTTCTGATACATATCCATTATAAAATCCCAAATTGTCACCGCTTAAACTCTGAGCCCCCAATAACCATCCATTCTGAGTAGCATCGATACCCCCCATTGCCAGTGATACAGGGCTACCATATCCGTCTCTGATACCACTATTTTGAGAGGTTAGCTCTGTTACAACCAATAATTTTCTACCAGGTCTTGCGACCAATGGGGTTGAAATGGTAACCCCATTATCACCTCTTCGTAACAAAGTTACCATCGATGACTGCAACCCAAGCGAATACCCTGCCCCATCACCCAATGTACTAACCCAGCCTGAATTTTGCCCTTTAATGGGTTCAACAACTGTTACAATGGTCAATGGGGTTCGGTTGAGTGATACCGAATACGGCAAAAATACATATTGACTTGTTCCATTAAATTGAACACCGGTCACTCCCCCTATCAAAGATGGGGCATTCATGGCCGTGGCATGACGCCCTAAGCCAGACCAATCATACCAAGTTACAACCCCCATTGATGACGTGGCGATGGCTTGACTGGTGGCCACTAGCCACAATTGAACATTCGGCATAAGCGTTGTCATCCCCCCATACAAACTAGCATTGACAACCCGAGATGGATCCAATGGGAATTGATCTTGGTTATTGGGCACCCCATCCCCATCTAGATCTGTCGCGGAATTAATATTACTGGTTGGGTATAAATCCACATCGTTGGAGATACCATCCCCATCAGTATCCACCACCACGCCCCAACGCTTGGCAAAATATTGATCCAATAAATACCGATCTTGTGTGGGAATCAAGGTGTTAAAGATCATGATTTCTCCAACCTCCCCTTTCCAATATCGAGTATTCACCAAATCAGCTCCCAACATTAATTGGGATGAGGCATTCAGCGTCACGCCAGCACGCCCCGATGTATCCATTGCCACCCTCACCCCATCCACGTAAATCATGCGAGTACCACTATTGACTTCCCTTGAAACAGCCACCAGTCGATTGGTATTGCTGTTCACCATTACACCGGATGATAATGTGGAATCGGGGTTTCCCGTGTAAGTACGTATCACACCCCCCGTAATGGACAGCGGAATACTATCATTGGCCACACCACTGACCTTACCTGATAAGATGGGGGTATCAGAAATAGCCTGGTTGGCCAGACTTCCATTCCCCGTCACCGCTGTTTTAATAATCATATAAGTGGTGTGCGAGCGGGTTGTTACCAAATTGGTTTGTAAATATTGAGACACCCCATCAAACACAATCATCGGCAACCCATTTCCAGATGGAATACGCAGTGAAGGGGCATTGCTAACATTGGTCACGTTAAAGGCATTTCGACGGTTGCTTAAGTCAATCCAATGGGTCACCTTTCCAGAGTTGAGAATATATTCGGTATTGGCGGTACTTGTTCGAGTCCATAACATTAAATTGGGGGACACGGATAAATTCAATCGCTCCCACTCAGCAATTGGGCGAACTGCTTGCAAATTATTGGTTGGAAAGGCATCATATTGATTCGAAACCCCATCACCATCGGAATCAACCGTTATTTTCCATTTTGCTGAAATATATTCATCGACCAAATAACGGTCTTGCTCCGACAAGGCAGAGTGAAAGAACATCACTTCACCAATATAGCCATTAAAATATGTCCAACCCAAATTAGGTCCATCACGCTCACCACCAATTCGCCATCCAGTTGTATCAAATCCTCCCCATGACCCTCTGCTGACCCATACCCCATTCATAAACATATCGCTGATACTTGGCTCAAATTTTGTCATAACATAATAGGGGACATACGAGCCAGGATGAGCATATTGGGTGGAACGTATCATAGGACTACTCCATCCGCTAAAAATAAGATTTCCTCCACTGTCTTCTACAATGGGGTACTGGTGTCTAAATTGGTTCGCCACTGTAACACGACCCGACACAATGGGGGTTACTTTTTGCGCCCCCCCCGGAATAGCAACCCGATTAACAACTGCTACAACCGTTAAATCGTTACCTGTATAAGGTAATGATATATCCATCCAAGCGAATCCATCAAAATATGCTGCCATAACATTGTTAATGTTTCCTCGATTCACATTTGGCATCAAGTCGGGTGACGATGATGTAAAGTGATTTTTATTTCCACTTAAATCAAAGAATTTCGATACCCTACCAACGCTATCCATTTGAAATGAATTTGTACTAGAGGAGTCCATCCACATTTTTAATGTTGATTGTGCCGATGGTGACAGTTGATTCAGTGAGGGTGACAGCTGAGCCAAATTCACTATTTTGGTGTTATCCGTTGGAAATGCGTCTTGCCAATCACTCACGCCATCCTCATCCAAATCACTGGTCCACTTTGTATTGTCAGTTGGAAACATATCGGTTTTATTGATATACCCATCGCCATCGGTATCTACTTCAATGCCATATTTTGAACCAAAATAATGATCGAGTATTAAGCGTTGATCAATCGTTAATGCGGTATCAAACATTAACACTTCAGCAATTCGACCACGATAAGGCGCAACCCCATAGCCAGCAGATCCAGTGGATCCAATTTTGGCACCCCAATATTTGCTTAGTGGCACATTATATGAATTTTGAGCAGCAATCGCCCCATTCATATGATAAGCCACACCATTTTGGGTGGAAAAAGTGCCCATGTGAATTCGAGGAATGGCCAAACTATTTAGATCAGACACCGACACTATTTGTGGCCCCACTCCCCCATCAGCTGAATAATGGGTCATCCCCATTCCAGACCCTTGGTATTCCCCCATTTTGATCATTGCACTGTAAAACAAAATGCCATCTAAAAACCAAGTTCCATTTCCGGTACGATGCTCTACCACATAAATGGTGTAATTTTTGCCCGCAAAAAAAGAGCCGTCATAGTTTAAATAGTCATATTCATCTTCCCCCTGACCAAACGTACTGCCCTCTAAATTGAGTTGCACCCATGACCCCGCGGTTGGATCCTCTAAGAAATAGGGACGCCGTTTATTATCACCTTGATTGGGATGGTTGTTGGTGCCACTTAAATCCAGCCAAGTACTAACCAGCCCCCCGCTGGTTCTCACAACCAAATTGGCCGTGGCGATAACCCATAATTTTACATTGTTTTGAAATACACTTGAAAGCAACGGGTCGGTAAGTGCCGGCACCAATAAGAGATAATGAATGACTTTATTATTGGTGGGGGCTTGGTCCATTGAATTGGGAATTTTATCCCCATCTAAATCCATGGGGACCCCCCATTTTTTGGCTAAATAATTGTGAATGCTCAACCGAGTCGTGCTATCTAATTCGCCCTTATATCCCAATACCTCCATCATGGTTCCCTTATAATAAACGGTGCCAGCCATCCCCAATGACAACCCTGTATTAGCCAACAATTGGGTTTGTATTGCCGAATTACCTGTTACATACGGGGTGCCATTGATGGCTAAAACCATGCCGTTACTAGATGAGAGGGTTAATTCCAGTACCCTCACAATCGATCCTGCCCAATCCCCTGATGAATGATACATCCGCTGTGCCGATGTCCCATTCCCTTTATCAAATACAATACCCGATGCATCTCGATACCCAATACTCAACGATCGATTTGCCGTTGCCATCCCACCGATGACATATCCCTCAATATCGGCATCTTTTCTTTCAACAATAAATAACGTAAATGCCTGATTATTGAACACCCCGACAGGTAATGACATGGCATCATCTACCCCATCAAATACCATGCCATTGGTACCAAGCTGCGGACGAAATATAGACGTCGACTGATTGGCGTGGTTACGATTACCAGACCAATCAAACCATTTGGATACACCGGTCCGGTCTGAGGCCGCCACACTCACACCCGCATCTAATATTCGATCCCCATTGACATCCGCCCGCCCACTTAACCATATCTGCAAATTGGCAGACGCCCATACATCATCTGGAATGGCAACCACGCGTGTGTCATCATTTGGATAGCCATCAAATTGATTGGGCACCCCATCGCCATCGGTGTCAAAAGTTAAGGCCCATTTATTAATCAAATATCGCTCAACTGCGGCCCTATCATCAGCCGATAAAGCCGTTTGAAACACCATTATTTCCCCAATATCCACATTCGCAAACAAACCAGGAACCCCATCCACATATTGCCCACCAATTGTAAATGGTGTTTGGTTATCCGCTAAAATCAGACCTGAATTCATCGATGCAACGGCACCCGCATTCTCATAAAGGGTTAAGATGCTACCATCGTAGACGACCTCTACTAAATTTACCTGATTGAGTGGGGTGATTAATTTTGAATTGAGAGTCGCCCCATTTCCACGCGATGTCGCCAATTTGGTATGATCGTAACCCATACGAAGGGTCCCTTGCACCCCTGCATTATGTTGTGCCAATACCATCCCGCTGGTCATTTGTGGCCTCACAATGGCCATGATTGTGTAAGGCGATCGCCCCCCCAAGTCGAGAGCTGGCCCATCTATTGTTTTAAATAGGGTGGAACCAGTAAAGCCCAAACTGGGTAACCCATTAATGCCAGACGACCCATTTAACAATGACAACGGGGTGCCTACCACCGATAAGTGAAATTGGTTGCCACTCCAATCAAACCAATTCGTAACCCTAGAATTGGTATTGGTTTGAATCGCATTGGCAGTTGCCACCAACCACATTTTAAGCGATGGTACGATGGCATCTGGAATGGCCCCCAAGGGTAATGCAACCCCAATGGATGGATTTATCGGATCTTTATCAATTGAATTGGGAATGCGATCCATATCTGAATCGACTGGCACACCCCATTTAGTGGTAATATATTGGTCAATTTGATACCAGTTAGCCGAGGACAACCCTTCCGTAAATATCATCACCTCCATGATGTCTCCGGCAAACAAACCGGGCATGACAGAACCCATGGCACGCCCGCCCAACCTAAAACCATTGCTCGCATTCGATACTTGTACCGGAATCGATAGGGTAACCCCCATCATTGCATCTTGGGCCACACTGAGCATAGACGCACTCACCACCACACGCACCACACTGGGCATGCGGGTAATCGCACCCCATTGGCCAACGACTCCCTTCGTTGTATCCGTATTTCCCAACCATCCCCATGACCCCTGATTGCTAATTAAGGCGTAGCCCGTGCTATCGGTTTCCGATGACAATAACACTTGCATGGACGTGGATGTAACAGCCGGCTTGGCCACCACAATCACCGTTAATGGGGATGAATTTAAGCGTGATGAATACGGAATTTCCAACCCATCGAAGGTAGACCCCGAGAAGGTGGCCCCCGTCCCCATTGTAAACACAGGCGCTATATACGTGGGCTCCGCATTATGCCCACTTCCCGTTAAATCATACCAACGTTTTAACACCCCCCCATTGATTGATACCCCATTGGCCAAACTTGGATTTAACCATAACACCCAATTTTTAGTTGGAATTCCCACCAATTGGGGCGCTACAACACTCATATTCACCACCCGAGTGGGGTCATCTGGATAGGTGTCATTCGGATCAGGCACCCCATCCCCATCTCGATCGTTATTCACCCGATCTTGACGAAGCAACTGGGCCACTTGTGGCATGGTTAATGCACGATTGTAAATTCGAATATCATCCAATTCACCCACCCAACCCGAATAAGGCAACACCATGGTTTGATAGCCAAATCGAATACGCCCGCCATCAACCATCCCAGGTGTGGCATTCACTTCCGCAATCATCACCCCATCCACCAACAGTTGCGACCGCCCGCCGTTATAAATGACAGCCACTTGGTGCCAATCATTATCCGGTACCGTGTAATTACTAGCGTACTCCCCATCGTGATAGGTTATTCCCATAATATTATCCCCACCGGACAATCCCAACATCACCGATCGGCCCAATCTTCCGGGAATATCGGTGTCAAAAATAGGCCGTCTGCCCGTATTGTTGCTTTTTCGGAACCATCCAATCATACTCAGTTGGGGCCAATTTGAATCCAATGGTGTTAGGACGCTACTGCTACCATCCAATAAAATCGAGCGTCCGATTTGTCCAAATCGATCACTTCCAAACCCAGCATTTATCGTCACCCCATGCTGTTGATTGCCACTCTCATCGTTGAGCGAATTTGTAAATGGATAATAGGCCAGTAATCCCACATTGTTTTCCTTAAAAGACTGGGCGCTGGCTGGGTCGGTCCCATCAAGCAGTTCAACCCCATTGGGAACCCCATCCATATCGGTATCGGCCACCATTTGCCATTTATGAATTAAATGTTGGTCGACCAAATACCGATCTTGGGTACTTAAGCGGGATGAAAAAAGCATCACTTCCGCGAGTTGTCCCTTATAGCCATTGGCTCCCAATCGCATCCAATTAATGGTGGGCAGAGTGGGGTCGATGGCATCCATGGATTGTAAAATGCCATTTAAATACATCAATCGACCGACACCCGGCACCACCATCATGGTATGAATGCGATACCCGCTCCCACGATATAAATCTGATGTAGCGACTAATGGGGCACTTCCACCAGTCCACACCACCTGATTGGTTGTGGCGTAAGAAACCGACCATTTGGTGAGACCATCCCCGCCAATACCACTCACCAAGGGGGTTATTTGATTGGCACTGGGGGCTTCTACCATCACCAAGGTAAAGCCCCCATTACCCAATAGGCTTGTATCCAAATCCAACCAATCCGAGCCATCAAATACCAATCCTGGTTTTCCATCCACCGCAACCGACATCCAACGGGGATACTGCGAGATCGTCGTTTGGGTGGCATGCCGCTGATTCCCTGTCCAATCGATCCAACCTGATACTGAAGAATCGGTGTTCATGGCCATCGCATTGGCCGAAGACGCATCGTACCATGCTCGAAAAGCCGTTCGGGCCGTAATGGACAGCTGATTTAATGTGGGAGCAATTGCCGATCGTGATATAACCAGTGTGGAATCATCGGGGAAGGCATCTTGGCTATCTAGCACCCCATCTAAGTCACGATCTCCTTTTGGTAGTCGCTCATCTTGGTATAACACCGACACATCCATGGATGAAATAGCCCGATAATATACCTTTACATCATCCATTAACCCATTCCAATAACGGCCTGCAATCCCGCCCAGCCGTAGCGTGGTACCATCCAATGTACCCCACGTTATATTATTGGTTCCAACCAAGACACCATCCATGTACAACCCCACTGAAGTGGGCCCATATACCGCCACCGCATGGTGCCACTTCATATCCGATAACGTCCAACTCGGTTGGTATGCCCCATCATGATATTGCACCGTCATCTGGTTATTGGGGGATAAATGACCCAATAAAATTCCATTTCCACCCACACCCCCGCTCCCATTTTGAGAGTCGACCAATCCTTGAACACGCCCCAATTCAAATGATCGGAACCAAACCGACACCGATAAGGGTGCCATATTAAATGATACCGTTGTATCCACATAATCATCACCATCCAACCATAATGCCCGATTGGGATACCCAAAACGATCGGTGGTCAATCGAGCCCCCACCACCAGGGCATTATTACCTCGCAGGCTTTCGTCACCACTAGATCCGTTAAAGCTATATTGGGCCACCAACCCCTGATTACCCAACTTAACTGAGCTAGGGTCTGATGGATCGGTTCCATCTGCCATCTCAACCAAGTTGGGGACGGTATCCCCATCTGAATCAACGGCAATGCCCCATTTACCACTCAAATATGTATCAATCATCACCCGGTCAGCGGTTGGCAAATCCCCTTCCAACCCAATGACTTCAAGAATATCCCCCAACAATGGCTGAACCCCTGGCAATAAAGCGCCCAAAAATATTTCACCACCCACTTCCTGCTGGTAACCCGATAAGGGGATGGATTTAATGACCCCATTCACCGCCATCACCAATCGGTCAGACAACATCTGAACCATCACCACCGCCGAAGCACTGGGGTTTACCGATTCAGTGACACGATTCCCAAACACCCCATTGGCCGTCACTGAAACGCCCAATCCAGCCCCATTTGCCAACCATTGCACCGATAATTGAGGGGCTAAGTTAGGGCCAACCGATGACCAAATGACTTGATTTTTGCTGCTGCTACGTTGGGGTTGAACCACCCAATACATAGTTGATCCAACAGAATTAAGTTTGGCAGAATACGGGATACTGGCGGTGTGGTTGTCAAACCGAACCACTGGTTTACCCAAACGACCATTTTTCACCCATGTGGGTGCCAACCCCCCTGACGATTGGGCATGATTTCGATTGCCTGACCAATCCACCCACATCATTAATTTAGAGCTCCCATCAACAAGCGTGGAGCTGGTCACCCCTGCTTCCTGACTTAACCACAGTGTGATGGATTGTTTGGTAGTTGGCGACAATCGGTTCAAAGTGGGTGCCACACTCTCCATATTAATGACCCGGGTGACATCTTGTGGAAACGCATCCAACGAATCGATGGTCCCATCAGAATCGGTATCAAAACCGATTTTTTCAGATTGATACAACGCCGTCACATCCGATTGATTTAATGTTCGATTGTATATACGAACATCATCCATATCCCCATTAAACCAACTTGGTAATAGGGGAACACGGGTACCCAATCTGAATCCCCCCCCGTTTCGATTGCCCTGCGTATATGATTTTTGACCAATCAAGGTTCCATCCATATACAACTTGGCCAACCCTGTCTCCCACGTCGCAACCACATGATGCCAATTACCATCCGTAATGGATTGTGGGGAATCATAACACCCGTCGTGGTAGGTCACATCAATGGTATTGTCATAATCCCCACACCCAATTACGATCCCATGCCCAGCTGGCCCCCCTACCTCGGTATCGACTAGGGTTTGGTTGACCGGCAACAAACCATATGTGCTTTGGGAAGCGTACCGAATAACCACAATACCCGAGCCACCTGCACCGCCGTTGTTAACCAATATTCCATCATAATAATATGCGCCACCACCGCCACCTGAGCCCGTCCCGTTGGTACCATGGTGTTTGGCTGCTTGAATTTTTGCTCCGCCTCCAATGGTAAAGTTACCATCACCACCAATTCCAGATCCGCCACTACCACCAACGCCTGTGCCATCATTGATGACCCCACCACCACCACCCGCTGCATACCATGTATTTACACCCGTAATGCCAATTAAAACACCAGGCCCCCCATTTTTGCTCCAAGATGTGCCCCCTGCACCCCCACCACCACCTGCAATATAGCCAGCACCACCCACTCCAGAAGACCCAGGATACCCACCCGGCATGACCCAAGGTACCCCAATCGTATTTCCTTGAGTAGACGCCCCGCCACTGGTGGAGGCATCACTATTTTTGTTCGTCCCCCCCCCACCAGAACCCCCGCTATTGCCATTACTTGCACAAATATCGCCGCAATAGTTCCCCCCACCGCCACC
>SXXA01000071.1 GCA_005791325.1 Actinomycetota bacterium
ACCCCCTCATTTATGAAGTGCCCACCCATCATGGATAATACGCCCACGTCATGGGCCTGTAACCCATTTGTACCAATATGAATCGGTGCCGTACGAATCTGTATGCTATTTGGTTGCCATACGCCCGTTGTTAGGGTAAGTGTGGGGAAATGAATAAAACTACCCCCATTAATCCATAGGCCATTTGGGTTGGCAATAATCACATCAGCTTCGGAGCCAACTAGTTCCATCATGCCCGTGATACACGACGGGTTGGGGCCGGTGACTTGAATCACAATTGTATGGGCCGCTCGATCGGTCAAATGGGGGTTTGCTTCGACCCATCCACCCATTTTGCTTTCAGTAATCTCTAATGAGTTATTCATAATTAAACCGTTGGGTCCTACGTCAAATTGGTGAATATCATTTTGAGATAATCCAGATTCATTTGGACGAGCAACATGCCACACAGGCACCCCCCATTTGGCGATATCCCAACTCGCCACGGGGCTATCACCTATGATGAATAGGCAAACAATCCCTACCCAAGCGAAACGAGCCATTGGCTTAGCCCATCGGCTATTGATTAAGTTGACAAGCCCCCACACAATCCCATCCCCTTTTATTGACTCATTATTTAAAAAACAAAGAAGTCAAACTTTAATCTGAATAAAACAAATGACTAAAGATAAAATAAAAATAAATGATTGATCATATTGCGTCAATATGGTTTTCTCTTCTAATCTAAAATAAGGAGTTCTTTATGAGATGGTTCAATCATTTAAGTACACGGGTCCTCATTGGAATTGGGATTGGTATTATATTGGGTACATGGGTTCCTGAATGGGGGCCACACTACAAACTGATTGGTGAGTTATTCATCCAGCTGGTTAAAATGATCATTCCACCTATTGTATTTTGCACCATTGTGGCAGGGGTTGGGCACATGAGTGATACCAAACAATTGGGTCGGATTGGTGGTAAGGCATTGTTATATTTTGAGGTAATCTCAACGGTGGCCTTGGTGATTGGATTGTTGGTAGCCCTATTGATTCAGCCTGGAATTGGATTGCAGGGTCAAACCGCTGGATTGGTGGCGCCAGAGGGTATGGGTCCTGTTGCCCATCATGGGTTTAGTGGTTTTTTAAAAAGTATGATTCCAACGAGTGCATTGGGGGCATTATCCGGTAACGATATGTTACCCATTTTAGTATTGGCGATTTTAATGGGCATTGCATTGGCCAAAATGGGGGAGGCCGGATCCCCCTTGGTAAAAGGCATTGAACGAGTGAGTGGTTTATTATTTACAGCCATCGGATTGATTATGTCGTTATCTCCGATTGGGGTCATGGGTGCCATTGCCTACACGGTCTCAAAATTTGGACTCTCTTGTTTGGGGCCACTGGGTAAAATGATGGCCTGTAGCTATGCCACCATGGCCATTTTTGTTTTGATTATTTTAGGGATCATTACCCGGCTCGCCGGTATTCGTATTTTGGCTCTCATTCAATCATTAAAAAGCGAGTTATTATTGGTGTTGGGAACCTCTTCTTCTGAAAGTGCATTACCAAGTTTGATGGAGAAAATGGAGCGTTTGGGCTGTTCAAAAGCCGTGGTAGGATTGGTGGTACCCACTGGGTATTCATTTAATTTAGATGGAACATCAATTTATTTATCCATTGCGGTTATGTTTATTGCCCAAGCGTATGGGATTCAATTGGGTTGGGAACAAATTGTCATGATCATGGGCATTATGATGTTAACATCCAAAGGGGCTGCCGGAATTACTGGCTCAGGATTTGTAACATTGGCAGCTACGTTGTATGCGTTACCCGGCCAACCGCTGCCGGTTGAGGGACTGGCATTATTATTGGGTGTTGACCGGTTTTTGTCCGAGGCTCGTTCAATTACCAATTTCTTGGGGAATGCCGTAGCAACCGTGGTGATTGCAAAATGGGAAAATGCCTATACCCCCACCGGACTCATTGATGTCTAGATACCAGTTGCAAGCACATGGGGAAGCCCATCCATAAAGCAAAAGATTGGTGGTTGAAATTGGGTTCAGCCACCACAAGACTGGTTACCCAGCTTTGTTTACGCGTCTGGCTTGGGTGCCAACTGTAATCCCAATTCAGTCAAATGAGTATCTGGAATAATGGCTGGGGCTTTCATTAATAAATCTTGTGCCTTTCCATTCATTGGGAATGGAATGACCTCCCGTATATTTGGTTCATTGGCCAATAACATCACCATTCGATCAATCCCTGGTGCCAATCCACCGTGAGGCGGGGCCCCATATCGAAATGCATTTAACAAAGCCCCAAATCTTGCTTCGACCACCTCAGCCCCATAACCAGCCAATTCAAACGCCTTGAGCATCACATCGGGGCGGTGGTTTCGAATGGCCCCAGAGCATAACTCGACACCATTACACACCAAATCGTACTGATAGGCCCGAATAGAAAGGGGATCCTGAGTGATTAACGCATTCATCCCCCCTTGTGGCATTGAAAATGGATTATGTGAAAACCCAATTGAGCCAGTATGTTGATCCCGTTCATACATCGGAAAATCAACAATCCAGCAAAATCGATACACATCCAATTGGGTGACCCCCAATTCTAGGCCCAATTGGTTACGTACGAGACCTGCCAATCGTGCGGCCTCATCTTTGTGACCACATGTAAAAAAGGCCGAATCCCCATTCTGCAAACCCAAGGCGTTCTTGATTTCAGCCAATCGATCTTCTGTTAAATGTTTGGCAACCGGTCCCTTAGGCGTTCCATTCTCATCCCATTGAATATAGGCCAGCCCCTTGGCCCCATGTTGTTGCGAAAAGGCAATCATTCCATCAAAAAATGAACGAGGTCGTTGGGTTGCCAGTGGAGCAGGTATTCCTCGAATCACCGCGCCAGCTTCAATCGCCGAAGCAAAAATGGAGAAGCCGGACTCTTTAAATGACCCCGTTACGTCATGAATGATCAGGGGGTTTCGTAAATCCGGCTTATCGGATCCATATTGTAATTGTGCAAGTTCATATGGTATTTGACGGACATTTGGATCCACAGCCCAGCAACCCCATTGAGTAAACAAGGATAAAATAACAGGTTGAATGGTAGCAAATACGTCCTCTTGGGTTACAAACGCCATTTCCACATCTAATTGATAAAATTCTGGGGAACGATCCGACCGCAAATCCTCATCCCTAAAGCAGGGTGCAATTTGAAAATACCGATCAAACCCCGATACCATTAATAGTTGTTTAAATAATTGAGGGGCTTGTGGTAGGGCGTAAAATCGTCCTGGATAGTTACGAGAGGGCACCACATAATCCCGTGCACCCTCTGGCGATGAGGCCGTCAAAATGGGGGTTTGAATCTCTAAAAACCCAGCTTGGGTCATTGCCATTCGAAGGGTTGAGATAACTTGGCTTCTTAATACCACATTTTGATGAACTCTGGCTCGTCGCAAATCTAAAAATCGATAGGTCAAGCGTAATTCTTCAGAGGTTGTATCCGCATCCCCATGTATTTGGAATGGGATAACATCTGCCAATGATTCAATGATGAGCTCCGTCAATGTTACTTCAATATCACCCGTTGATAGTTTGCTGTTTTTTGCTTCATGCTCTCTGGCTACAACCATCCCAGTAACCGTTACAACAGACTCTGTTCGTATTGGGCTTGCTAGATCCATCAGGGTTGGTTGCAGAGCCACATCAATCACACATTGGGTAACCCCATAATGATCTCGTAGATCAAGAAATAACAGGCCACCATGATCTCGCTTGGTTTGGACCCAACCAGATAAACGAACCTGCTGGCCGACGTGATCAAGTCTTAATTCATTACAATGATGTGAACGGTAGGGGTGCATGCGATTATCCTCAATAATAAAAGTAAAAAAATTGTATCACACCAAGCGCATATTGGTACCGTTCAATTTAAATTGATGTGCCCTAGATAGGTCGTCACGAGATAATAAGGCATCAAGCGAGAGATGGCATGTAAAGGGCAGCTACGACAGAAGCGGTGTTTTTAGCGTGAAACGTGTCAATGCCTCACCAACACTTAAGATGACGGATCCATTTTCAACTAAATACCGTCAAAGGAACGCTGAACGCATGGTTTTTTGAGGTGGGATAGGCAAACAAAAAAGGGGGGGGGACGCCCCCCCTTTTTTTAACCAAAATCC
>SXXA01000072.1 GCA_005791325.1 Actinomycetota bacterium
CCCCCCCGACGCGTGATTGGCAATTGCTTAATGGCATCCATCGTCTCAGCTTCCCCCATCACTCGTACCGCTAGATCTTTTTTGCGAGATTCCAATGGTCCGGCCGGTAATTCAATGTGTTCCGTTTGCAAACTACTACCAATATCTTGCAAACTTAACTGTAATTGAGACATCCGGTGAAGATTGGGTTGGATTAAAATAGCCGGATCCACATACCCTCCCATTTGCACGGATGCCACACCAGGGATGGTGGTAAATCGAGGTCGAATTTGATCGCGTACCTTGGCCATTAAATCAGCGCGACTAAGGGTGTCACTAACCACTGATACCCAAATAATTGGTCGGTCTTCTGGGTTTGTTTTTCGTACGACTGGCGGGTCTACTTCACGAGGGAATTGACGCTGAATCCGTGCCAAGGCAACTTGAATATCTTGGACAGCTGTGTCGATTGGTGTATTTAATTCAAATTCAGCCGTCACCGATACCCCATTTGAGCGGGCAACCGTATAAATGGCGGTGATGCCTTGCACGGATGATATGGCATTTTCAATCGGATCTGCCAATTGTTTTTCAACCAGCTCTGGGTTTGCCCCTTCCCAACTGACTGTAATATCAACCACCGGAAAATCCACGTCCGGAAATTCACTGATCCCCATTTTTTGTACCGATAGGATGCCAAATAACACCAAGGCAATCATGAGCATCCACGTTAGAATATGACGTCTAATAAATAATTCAACCCATCCCATTAGGGATCTCCAAATTCATTGGGGTGATGTAACCAATATCGAATCGCCCGAATACGTTCGGTTTCCACTTGGGCTGTTAACCAATCGGTGTGTGCGTTTAAACGATTGGACAAGGCCATGATAACGTCAATCGATGTGGCTAGCTGAGACAGGGATTCAGATCGAATGGTTTGATAATGATGATGGGCACTTTCATACGCTTGTAATCGCAAGCGTTCGTGCTGGAAAGCTTGGCTAAGTTCGTTTTCTATCACACGTCGCTTCATTTCTAATTGGGTATTTGCGATTGAATATTCAATCATGGCGCGTTGGATGTGCTGGGTGATTTTTTGCGTCATTCCCTCCCGATTTCCCCCATCAATCCATGGCCAATTCCAAGTTAATTGGGCCACCGCCCGCATACCATCGGGGCGTGCAGGCTGAATGATTTCCCCACCCACTCGTCCGGTTAGGTTGGGGTTGCTGGTAAAATTGGCCAACTCGGCATCGGCCTTGAGTGAATCAATTACGGCTTGTAATAATTTCAATTGGGGGTGTGACTCGGTTTGATTGGGGGTTGGGGCCACCCATCGACCCATGTTAGAAATGGGGTGACCCACCATCTCAGATAATTGGCCGGCTAGTTTGGTTTTGGATTGTCTTAATTCCATCATGGATGCCAAATGGGCCATTCGTTGGTCTCGTAACGCGATTAATTCACTGGGTTTGACCCGACCAATGTGAACCCAATTTTGGATCTGGGCGATTCGTTGATCGAGTAACCGAATGGTTGAGCCGAGCGCTTCTTCAGCCAAGTTCATACGATGCCATTGGCTACATAATTCCAACACTTGATGAGCGATACTCAATTGTTTAAGGGTGCCTTGATGATGGTGTTGGGCGATTTTATAGGTGGTCGATTGGCCTAAAAAATGAGAGATACCCTCTGTAAATAAGGGGATAGAGAGGCCCCAAAACGATGATACACTTGATTCAGTTTGGGGAGATACACGAATGGTGCCATTATTTCCCCATTGTAATTGGGCGCTAGACTGATTGCTTAACAGCTGCCCCCTTTCAATATTGGTTTGAATTTGTACCAATGGGTGAACCTGTTGAAAGGAAATGGCATCCTTAATGAGGGATGGGAGGGTAGGGGATGCATGAATGGCGATCCAACTGACACCCATGATTCCAATAATGACCGCTAATTTCATAATGCCAGTGTAACGATATTAGTGTAATTAATAAATAGCATCGTTGGCTGTTACTTGATACTATGGGGATCATGAGGACTCAATGGCCTTTCATTGTGGTTGGAAGTGGGATAGCAGGGCTGTCGGCGGCACGCGTGATGGCAGATGTCGGCCCCGTTTTGGTGGTGACCAAGGGACCGATTCGAACCAGTGCGACCCAATGGGCACAAGGTGGCATTGCGGTGGTGATGCATTCGGATGATCAACCGTTGTATCATTTTACGGATACCATTAAGGCTGGG
Organism: Actinomycetota bacterium; assembly: GCA_005791325.1. Taxonomy (GTDB): domain Bacteria; phylum Margulisbacteria; class Marinamargulisbacteria; order SXXA01; family SXXA01; genus SXXA01. The sequence goes on from SXXA01000072.1 coordinate 2,227, forward strand.
GATGGCTTGTGTAACCCCGAGGCGGTTCAAGTATTGGTGCAAGAGGGGCCCCAACGCGTGGCGGAGTTAATTCAGTTGGGGGCTAAATTTGATCGGGATACGGATGGGTATTCATTGACCCAAGAAGCGGCCCATTCGCAGCGTCGTATTTTGCATGCGGGTGATTCCACCGGTAAAGAAATTGAAAAAACCTTGGGGAATGCCTTGTTAAGACACCCCAATGTGACTTTTTTAGATCATACCACGGTAACGGAGTTATTGATGGCAGATGGGGAGTGTGTTGGTATTGCGGTAATGCCATCGAATCAGGTGGGCGAGCCTCGTTGTATTTATGCCAATGCGGTGGTATTGGCAACCGGTGGGTGTGCCCAAGTATACCATCGTAATACCAACCCATCGGTGGCAACCGGCGATGGGATTGCATTGGCGTATCAAGCGGGTGCGACCATACAGGACATGGAAATGATTCAGTTTCACCCCACCACGTTGTATGTAGGGGAGTCGGATTCAAAATCATCGTTTTTGATCTCTGAATCGGTTCGGGGTGAGGGGGGATATTTATTAAATCAGGACGGTCAGCGGTGGCTATTGGGATGTCATCCTGATGCAGAATTGGCCCCACGTGATTGGGTGGCTCGTGCCATTTTTGCGGAAATGATGTCATCGGGTAGTCCGTTTGTGTGGTTGGACCTTAGTCATATTCCTCTTGATTTGCCAACCCGATTTCCCACCATATTCAAGCGATGTTTAGATAATGGTTTGGATATGAGACGTCAGCCTATTCCGGTAACGCCGGCGGCCCATTATGTCATGGGAGGGGTTTGGACCAATTTATCAGCCCAAACATCGATTCCTAGGTTGCTAGCAGCGGGGGAATGTGCGTGTGTGGGGGTTCATGGTGCCAATCGGTTGGCGTCCAATTCATTGCTGGATGGCTTGGTATTTGGCTGTCGAGCGGGGGAGGTTGCAAAGGGATGGGTCTCCCATGGCCATCGTCCTGCAAGCAACAAGCGATGGGGGCGTCAATCTAGCGAATCAACATCGGTTCGCCGGCAATTGCGGCATATGATGTGGGAAAAGGTGGGGATTCAGCGGGATGAAGTGGGGTTGTTGGATGCCATTCAAACCATTGAAGAATGGCTGATGGTAGCGGGTGGATTTGATTTTGAAACATTTGCCATGTTACAGGTATCCGATTTAATTGCCCGTTCCGCATTATCTCGCACGGAATCGAGGGGGGGGCATTATCGAATAGATTACCCCCATTCCAATGCAGTGGCGGCACACACTATGTTAATTGCCGGAAAAAACCCTGTTTTTTCCACCACACCACTTTAGTGGCACGGCTTTCGTGCATCCAACCGCGTGGCCATTGTATTTTAAGTTTACCAATGACATGGTGTCTGGTGCGTCGATCGAAGCGATTAATTAGTTGATCGAATGCGATGGGGAAATGTTTCCATATCAATTCCAGTGTTTCGATGGTTATAGAATCGAGTGGGTGTTTATAACAGGTATGAATTCGTTGTTGAATTTGATTTAATAGTGTGGGTAATAATCCTTCGAACTGATCATGGCTAGGGTATTCGATTTGCAAATGGATTAACTCATGTGCCAGAAAAAAAGATTCAGGAATAGCTTGATATTCGTCAATCCATACAATTAATCGGGGGATGATTAAAACGGAGTGGGGCATGTTATGTTGGCTTGAAAAAATACGTAGGCCACTGAGTATGCGAGAATGTGTTTTGGGGTTTTTGATTAGATTGGTTAATATTTTAAATGCAATGGGTACCAATTGATGGCGGGAATTATTGGTGGTTCTATCGAGGCAATACATTAGGCTTCCAATGGTCCAGTTAATACTATCTTGACACCATTTGAGGGTATTTCGGGCTTGAAATGATTGTAAGATTTCAATTAACTGGGGATGATTCCCATGGTTACTAGCTTTTATTAATTGTTTAGCTGTACTAACGAGTTCGATGGTTGTCATATGTCCCCCCATTGGTTGTATTTCACTAATGAGTTATCGAAAAAATCGGGGAAATAATTTCACAGAATATGGATCGTGGTTGTGAAGCACCCACACCACGGAATGTGCCCTTAGTCATCCCAAGGGCTGTGCCATTATATTTTGTGGCTCAAAGGGTGCCATGCCCCTTTGCTGGGGTCTGGGGACCGCAGGTTCCCAAATTTATATTTGATTCCCTCCCATCAGGCGAGGGTTAGGTTGGGGTTTTAACTGTGGGCACACCGTACCCACTATCTACTTCATTCAGTGGGACTGGCGGGGCCAAAGCATAAAATAAACCCTCACATCCAATTAGAATACATCCTCACCCATCGGATACATTCTTAAATTCAACTTCTTTAAACTCATCGCGATCACGGTCCAAACCCCATCGCGTTTGGGCCATATAGACCATCCTTCCAGCCACATCGGTCGCCATTTGTACCCGACGGGCTCCCATTAATCGATCCAATGATTCACCCGCTTGGGGTACCACCCAACAGGCTTTCACAAATCCCAATGCATCAAATCGACACTGTGCCCCATATTCATGTTCCAATCGATACTGAATTACCTCAAATTGTAACGCCCCCACGGTTCCAATTACTTTCCTGCCATCATACAATGTAAATAACTGTGCCACGCCCTCTTCACACAATTGTAATAATCCTTTTTGCAATTGTTTCGTTTTAAGTGGGTTTAAATTGATGCACGCACGAAATAATTCCGGTGAAAAATGAGGGATACCTTTAAATTGAATGAGCTCCCCCTCACTTAAAGTGTCCCCAATTTTTAATGACCCTGTATCGTGCAATCCCACAATATCACCCGGATAGGCCACATCTATAATATCTTTCTCTTGGGCCATAAAGGCTGTTGGGTTGGCACACCGTATTATTTTATTCGATGCCACGTTTAACACTTTTTGGTTGCGCTCAAATGTTCCCGAACAAATCCGAACAAAGGCAATCCTATCCCGATGCTTGGGGTCAATATTGGCATGGATTTTAAAGACAAATCCAGAAAATTGAGATTCATTTGGCAATACCAACCGACGATCTGTTTCGCGTGGTTGAGGGGGAGGGGCATGGTGAATAAAAAAATCGAGCAACTCTTTAACACCAAAATTATTTAACGCACAACCAAAAAACACCGGCGTTAATTGCCCTGATTCATAAGCCACTTGGTCAAATGGCACCGTTACACCCTGTATCAACGCCACTTCATCTCGTAATAGATTGGCTAAATCGTCTCCGACCATCTTATCTAAGGTTGGATCCATCACCCCGCGAATGACCACCGCATCCTCTGCTTGATGCGTTGCATGTGGACGGTACAATACCACTTCATTGGTTAATAATTTGTAAACCCCTTTAAACGACTTTCCACTCCCAATCGGCCATGTAATCGGACATATGGTCATGTTTAAGCGTTGCTCAATTTCATCTAATAAACCCAATGGTTCCTGCGTTTCGCGATCCATTTTATTAATAAAGGTCATGACTGGTGTGTGACGCATCCGACACACATCCAATAACTTAAACGTTTGGGCTTCTACCCCTTTTGCCGCATCAATTACCATTAACGCCGAATCAACGGCAGTTAAGGTTCGGTAGGTGTCTTCACAAAAATCCTCGTGACCAGGTGTGTCTAATAAATTAATTTTGAAACCACCATATTCAAATCCCATGACCGAGGTGGCTACCGATATTCCACGTTGACGCTCAATTTCCATAAAATCAGAGGTGGCATGTCGGGTCGCTTTTTTGGCTTTTACAGCGCCTGCCACTTGAATCGCACCGCCAAATAATAATAATTTTTCAGTGAGGGTGGTTTTACCTGCGTCTGGGTGAGACACAATCCCAAACGTCCGACGACGCGCAATTTCATCTAAAAAAGGAATGTTCATGATGGGTCCCCCCCCTTTTTTACTGAGGCGTTAGGCAACCAATTTACGACTAATCGTCTTGATGCAAGATGTGCAAATTCTTGCTCGAGGAGGGAATCCCTCGATTGGAACAGACACCGTTTGCAAATTGGGGTTCCAACGACGTCTCGTTTTTCGATTGGAATGGCTAACGCTGGTGCCACTCCGGGGTTTTTTTCCACACATTTGACATTGCTGAGCCATAACAGAACCTCTTTAAAATTTAAAATGGAACACAAATATGAACCTGTATGCGTACATACCTTTAATTCAGGTTCGATATATTGCCACATTATTTGGATTTACTCAAGTTGTGGGAAATAACCAGTCGATAATAGCCGTGTACACCGCCTCACCTGCATCATCATCCAATATAAAATGACGAGATGTAGGCCATAACATCATACTGGCATTGGCTCCTCGGGCTTTGAGCAAATTGGTTAATATCACCGTTGCTTGACCAAAGTCGGCCACAGGGTCTTGTTGACCCGCCATTAGCAACCATCGAGTGCGTGGTACCCTGTCAAAATGAGACGAATGATACAAACGGGATACCCCATCAAAAAAAGCAATAAAAAACGAGGTTGGGGGATCAAATCCACAGAGTGGATCTTGAGTGTAGGCATCCACAACCGCTGCACGGTTGCTAATCCAATCAAAGGGGGTTCTTGCGGGTGATATGGACTGATTAAATGATCGATACAACAGTCGCCGAATGAGCCCCCCTCCCGATTCCCCCATCACCCCTTTTAAACCCATGCTCACCCATTTCCCCAACCGTGCCAATGGTACCTTAACCAAGGGGGTTCCAATTAAAATGGTTGCATCTGGCATGGGACATGCAGGTTGACGTAGTGCCCACTGGACGACCAATGACCCCATGCTATGACCCAATACCACCAAGGGTATGTTAGGCCATCTGTTTTTCACGTCTTGCAAGGCAATGATCCAATGACGGGTTAACCCATCCCAACCATCTGGTCCCAAATCACCCAGTCGATCCCCTTGGTTGAGCCCGTGTCCAATATGATCCACCCCAATAACACCCACCTTTTGGGTGGCCATCCACGTGGCAAATCGATTGTAACCCAAGCTGTGTTCGGTCATGCCATGGCAGAGGACCACCATCGCACGGGGTTCATCGGGAATCCACATCCGAGCGCTTCCACCCGCCAAAGGGGAGATGGTCATCATGGGGTTAAATTTTAATCACGGCCAACCATACTGCAATAATTAATAATAGAGCGGATGCACCCAACATGGCCGATTTGAATTGAGGAAAGCGTTTGGCTATGATTGGAACCCCTATCGCCAAAATGGCCCAAATCACCAATTTTCCCAAAATCCATTTGGCGGTCATGGTATATTGAAGACGATGTAACATGCCAAATCCAGCTACCAACACGGCCAACGAGGCCACCCCAAACAATATATTCCATTTTTTTGAACGCTCGGCATTGGTTAGAATGGAACCAATACTTAATACCATCACCATAATGGCTGATAAGTGGGCCACATGATACGCAATAATCGACATAAAAGGACTCCTTGTTTATTAATAGTTATGGATACCCATCGTTCCAGTCATTATCAGATGATCGCTCATTGATTGCAACCATCCAATCGGTATTTCCCCCTGCCAGGCGGTCTAATTCGAGTCGGATAGTGCCGATGAGTTGGTTCAAACCACCGGGTAATGGGCCATATCGATCCATCATTTCGCTGATTAAATCATCCAACTGATACCCCATTTCTACCCTGGCTAGCCGTTGGTACATCGCCAATCGTTGCGATTCATCTTGAATGTAGGAATCGGGTATGAGCAATACCAGCTGGCTAGTTTCTAACCATCGTTTAGGTCGATTGAGGGGACGGGATTGCCAACGAGCCGCGGCTTCTTCCAATAATTGGGCATACAATTCAAATCCAACTGCTGTCATGTGCCCATGTTGGCGATGACCGAGCATGGTGCCAGCCCCCCTAATTTCGAGGTCTTTCATGGCCAATTTTGCGCCTGATCCAAGGGCTGCGTAATCCCTTATGGCATGTAAACGTCGTTGGGTATCTTCGGTCAATGTTTCTTCGGGGTTGGTTAATAATAAGGCAACCCCTTGTCGATCGGCTCGGCCCACCCGACCTCGTAGTTGGTGTAATTGAGACAATCCCAAGTGATCTGCCCCTTCAATAACAATGGTATTGGCATTGGGCACATCTACCCCATTTTCAATAATGGTGCTACATACCAAAATATCAACTTCCCCAGACCAAAAGTCAATCATAACCGATTCAAGTTGCTTTTTTGGCATTTGGCCATGGGCGATGCCAATTTTGGCGTGGGGTAATAGGCGGGTTAAAGCGGTTACCCGATCGGGTATCCAACGGACGTGGTTACACAAATAATACACCTGCCCATCTCGATCGAGCTCCGTTTGAATGACGCCTCGAATCAAATCAGGGTCTTTGGGGTGGACCATGGTTTTAATGGGTTGTCGCAACGTTGGCGGGGTGGTCAAGGTGGAATAGGACTTGGCACCAGTTAGGGCCATAAATAAGGTTCTCGGAATGGGTGTTGCACTTAAACTGAGCACATCCACATTGGTTCGTAAGGTTTTAAATCGTTCTTTATGGGCAACCCCGAATCGCTGTTCTTCATCAATGACCACCAAGCCTAAATCGTTAAACGAAACATCGGCTTGTAACAATCGATGGGTTCCTATAATCACCGGTAGTTCACCCGATTTGAGGCGACGGAGCAGATTGCGCTGCTCTGATTTGGAGCGTAATCTTGATATGACATCCAGTTGATAGGGAAATCCCTCAAATCGCTTGCTCAAGGTTCGGTAATGTTGATGGGCCAAAATGGTGGTTGGTACCACAATGGCCACTTGCTTGCCGTTGTCGCAGGCTTTAAAAGCGGCTCGTACAATGAGTTCTGTTTTACCGAATCCCACATCCCCACATACCAACCGATCCATCGGGTAGGGGGCTTCCATATCTCGCTTGATTTCAGAGGTAACACGCCGTTGGTCGATGGTGTCTTCAAATCCAAAATTTCGTTCGAGTGCCACCTGCCAACTGGTATCTGAATCATATTGAATGCCGGTGGTGTCTTGGCGAGCTTTTGCCAATAAAACCATATCAAAACACAAGGTTTCGAGGGCCTTTTTAACCCGATTTTTGGTTCGTTTCCATGTTCCATCATGTAATCCATTGAGGGTTACGTTGCCAGTTGATACATAGGGGGTGATGCAATGGAGTTGATCTAGTGGAACATAGCATTTATCGTCACCTTTGTATTGTAACAACAGATATTCACCCTCGCTGTTGCCGACACTTAAATGAACCAAACCCATTAATTTGCCAATGCCGAATTGTGAATGTACCACATAGGATCCGACTTCGAAATCTGGGGTAATGGTTGGTAATAGGGGGTCAACTTGGTGATATAACGCCACCTTTTTTTGAGAGGTCGGTAGAATGGTGGTGTTTTGAATGGGGGATAACGTTCGTTGGGTTTGGATTCCAAATGAACCCAATCGTTCAATGGTTGTACCGTCATATTCGAATCGAAGGGGGTGGGAGTGATTCACCGGAAACACATCAATAATCCCACCGCGAACGCTCATTTCGCCCGGTTCCATTACCATTGGAACCCGACTATACCCAATATCAACCAACTGTTGGACAAGGGATGAGTGGGTAGGAATGGTACTGGATAGTCGGTTGATTACAATCATGTTGAAATGAGTTAGGGGAAATGGGTTGGGTGATTCAAGTCCCCTGCTAGGGTGATTTTACGATTGTGGGGATCCCCATCCACGATGGATACGGGAATGCCCAACGATTCAGCAATTCCAGCCTCATCGGTGGCATCAATGGTTGTGTCTAATAGTCTTGTTATAATGTCTTGACGTACATATTGGGGGGTTTGAATTTGCCATAGGTTGGTTCGATCGACAGTATGGGTGACGGTGCCATTGTTTACGTATTTAATGGTGTCAACCACCGGAATGCCGGGTATTACCATGGGTTGATGGGGTTGTGCCAATAAACGCTGAATGAGGGCGGACGACAAAAATGGGCGGGCCCCATCATGAATGAGGACCCCTGTAAAATCGGGGGTTTCAATGGCTTTTTTTAATCCATTTCGCACAGACTCCGAACGGGTAGACCCCCCAGCAACCAATTGAATATTCCATGGGTGGGTCAGCGGTATCCATCGGGGGTCTTCTGGTGATGCAACAACCAAAAATAAGCGCCCAACATAGGGATGTAGGGCCTGAATGCTATATTCAATTAAAGGTCGATCTTGTATCAATTCCCAAAGTTTATTTGATCCATAACGCCGACTTTCACCAGCAGCCGTGATAATTCCTATAATCATTACCATAGTTTACTGGCTAATGGGGTGACATACCATAGTTAATTCAGATGCGATGGTGTTATTCACATTCTTAACATGCTATTAAACCATTACAAATTTTCCATGCTCTACATTCCATGATGGGGTGTGTGATACCGATCCAATGTCTGGTGGGTTGGGAGCTAACTCTGCTTACATTCAAAAATGAGTTTGAGGTTGTCAACCTGTTAAAATTCAGGTATCCATGATTTATGTCATTTTTTCGATGTGTTTCGTTGTCACAATTGTGTCGCTTCCCCAACCCAGCGAAGTATTTGTTGGGTTGTATTCAACCCATGATTCAGGATTTGTCGATCCATTCAGGTCAAGTGGCGGAATTGACTCAGGGTCCGCTTCCATCATCGGTTCAAATGGACTTGAATGCTACCATTCAGGGAACTGAATGGAGGGGGCATCAATTTAAAAATATTCGATTATCAGGTTATTTATATGGCATAAGTATCAATAATTGCACATTTGAGAATGTTAAATTTGATCATGTCATCTTTGATCGATGTAAATTTGGGGCCTGTGAATTTAATGAGTGTGAATTTAATCAGGTTAAATTTTTATCGTCCTCATTTCAACAAACATTATTTAATCATGTGACAGGGAATACAGTGGGGTTTTTAGATTGCAAATTGTCCAACCGTATTTTAGAAACCTTTGTTTTGATCATGAGCGATCAATCCATTAGTGCTCAATCATGGCAAAATGTTAATTTGAAAAGGGTAGATTTTAGGGGTCGACAATTAAGTGGTGTCGATTTTTCTGGTGCAAAATTAGCGGGGGCTATTTTTGATTTTGCCACTTTAATAGGGTCTCGATTTATAGAAACAAATCTTCAGGGAGCGTCGTTTCGAAAAGCAAATTTAATTTACACTCAATTTCAAAACAGTAAATTGCAGGGAGCCATACTAACGGATGCTATTTTTTCATATGCATCATTTGCTGGTGCAAAGCTTATTGGGGTTACAATTGAAAATCAATCCGATCTATCCCCGATTAGCTTGCAAAAGGGTGTTATTTTTAATTCTGCAGATCTGAGTGGTTCCAAAATTAGGAACTTGCACTTAGTCGAATCTTATTTTTTGTCTGCCCGGATGGCAGAAGGTCACTGGCAATCAGTTTTGATGCTCGATTGTATAGCTAACAACTTGCATTGTGAGAGTAGTATATTTTGGCGGGTTTGTATAAGGGGTGGGGATTTGAATAATGCTATTTTTTTCAATTGTAATTGGCGCAACTTTAAAATGATTCAATGCCAATTTCGTAATGCCTCTTTGCAATTCTCTCAATTGGATGATGGATACATATGGCATTCTAATTTTGATGAGGCTAGGATTACTGGAAGCTTGTTTTTTGCTTTGTTATATGGGGTGAGATTCCTTAATTCCACATTAGATTCCGTTAGTTTTAAACAGAGTCATTTACATTATGTTAATTTTGTAGGGGCAAAGGGGGTAAGGGTGAATTTTATTCAAACCAAATTGATGCATGTCAACTTTTCACAAGATATTAAATCATTGGTTGTTTCAAACAAATTAGCCTTACAACGATTATTCAATAGTCACTATACAAATGTTTGTGCAAACCCCGTTTTTTGGATGCCCATATTTAATATGCTTGCATATATAGAATGTCTTCATGATGGATACGCATATAAAGATGCCTTATATGCCCTACTTGAAAAAGGGATAGAAAGTGGTTTTTTTAATGAAGCTAGATCCTTTTATAATACGGCATTGAGGTGTGAGGTGACATCGCAACTCTTTTTGTTATCCGATTTATTATATGCGATTCAAAAGGTACAGTTATTATGGCATCCGGATGTTTACCCAGAGATGTGTAGCTACTTTTTGATAATGGGGTTAAATCAGGATAGTATTGAGCTTATTTTAAGGCACGTGCTGGCTTTAAAAGGGGCTGGTTTGGGTGATGTGAATCCAGAACGGATTGCTCATTTTCAATGGATTGACTACCCGAATATATTAATGTGAATAATCAATGGCGGGGGTCATGATGGGGTTGCTTGGCTGATTAGCCAATAAAAACACGTTCCAGCTAATCGATTGATCAATTTGAAACGTATTCTGTTGGTACCTTATTTTTGATTTCAAAACTCTATCCCATGACTTGATATGTCGCTATTATTTCATCACCTATTTCCTGCTTTTTCAATTTAATTTAGGACGTACATAATAAAGCTTAGGGTTGCATGGGTATCACCCCCAATCGCCTATGGATATGCCACTGATTTACTTGCCCCCCATTAGAGGGGGTTCTAATGATTGGTTTGGAAGTCCTTTCCTGCATAGCGTAGTGTTGCAATCAAGTCAGGATGAAAATGCCCATTACTACATACCAAGCTAGAATCCAATAAGCTAAACCCACCATTCCAATTGCTAGCCATTCCACCCGCTTCTTCAATAATGACCTTTAATGCCGCCATATCCCACGCTTTTAACCCATAATCAATCGAGTATTCTCCCGAGCCATTGGCCACCATGACATGCGAGAAAAAATCCCCCCAACCCCGCTGTCGATGTGTTCCCCTCAATAACGGTAATAATACCCCCTCAGATTCTTCGGGGGTCTCCCCAAAGCATTCACTCCCATATAAACTGCCATAAAACACCTGGGCCTCATGGCGATTCTTACACCCAGATACCCGCATTTGACGCGTGCCTTCGACCCCTTTTACCCAAGCTCCCTTGCCCTTTTCAGCCCACCAACGGCGCTTCATGGCAGGTGCTGATACCATTCCAATGACCAATTCTCCCGCTTGCTCTACCCCAATTAAGGTGGCAAATATCGGAATCCCCCGAACAAAATTTCGTGTGCCATCGATTGGGTCTACAATGAGCCGAATGTCCGAAGTGCCGCTGACCTCTCCCCATTCTTCCCCCCATATTCCAATGTCGGGATAATGGGTTTCTAACCATTCTTGAATGCGTTTTTCAATCGATAAATCAGCTTGAGTCACCGGCGATTGGTCTGTTTTTTGGTTAATTTTGAGTTCTTTACCAAAATAATGACACGCCAATTCATCGGTCTGATCTAGCAATTCCATTAAGTCACTTAAAAAATCCACCATGACGACTCCTTTTGATGAATTGTAAATTCGGTTGTTTTCGGCTAGGCAATCTCTATTGTATAGTACATGGTATGAAACAAATACGTAACTTTTGCATTATTGCTCATATCGACCATGGTAAGTCAACATTGGCCGATCGACTGATCGAACAAACCGATACCGTTAGTCAACGCGATATGAAACACCAGCTTTTGGATTCGATGGATTTGGAACGAGAGCGTGGGATTACCATTAAAATGCAAGCTGTTCGTTTGGAATATACGGCGAAAGATGGCCAATCCTATATTTTGAATCTGATTGACACACCTGGGCATGTGGATTTTAGTTACGAAGTGTCACGGTCGTTGGCTGCTTGTGAGGGGGCCTTGTTGTTGGTTGATGCCACCCAAGGGATTGAAGCCCAAACATTGGCTAATTTTTATTTGGCGCTAGAACATAATTTGGATATCATACCCGTTATTAACAAGGTTGATTTGCCATCGGCGGACCCAGATCGGGTGGCAGAAGAAATTGATCGCGTATTGGGAATTCCCGCCGATCAAGCCATTCGATGCAGTGCCAAAACGGGACTGAATATCGACGCTGTGCTTGAAGCCATTGTTGCTCACGTTCCTTCCCCAAAATCTGATCTAGAACCCACTCTAAAAGCCCTTATTTTTGATGCCCATTTTGATCCGTATCGGGGGGTTATTATTTATGTTCGACTTATGAGTGGCTCATTGGTGAAGGGTCAAAAAATTACCCTGATGGCCAGTGGGCGAACATATGATATTTTGGATTTGGGATATTTTAAGCCTAAAATGACCCCCTCATCGGGTATCCATACCGGCGAGGTTGGCTACATTGTCTGTAATATTAAATCGGTGTCTGATGCCCAAATTGGGGATACCGTTACGGATACCAAATCTCCCGCTCTGACGCCCCTGCCAGGGTATCAGCAAGCCAAACCCATGGTATTTTGTGGGTTGTATCCAGTTGATACGGAAGAATACCCCGATTTGCGAGATGCCTTGGAAAAGTTAAAATTGAATGATTCGGCGTTGCAATTTGTGCCAGAAAGTTCACAAGCCTTGGGCTTTGGATACCGATGCGGTTTTTTGGGCTTGTTGCATATGGAAATTGTGCAAGAACGGATTGAGCGTGAATATGGGATTGAGTTGGTCGCCACGGCCCCTAACGTGACCTATCGGATTACCCGAACCAACGGAGAGGTCATTGAAATTGAAAACCCCAATGAATTTTTATCCCCCCAACTGATTTCATTAACCGAGGAACCGTGTATGGGCTTATCGATTATTACCCCCAACTCTTATTTGGGTACGGTGATAGAATTGGCACAGGAACATCGTGGCGAATACAAAAAGGCGGATATGATTGATGCAGATCGGCAATTATTAACGTTTAGTATTCCTTTAAATGAATTAATCACCAGTTTTTTTGACAAGCTTAAAAGTAGAACCAAGGGGTATGCCAGTATGGATTATTGGTTTGAAGGGTATCAGCCTGCAAAATTAGTGAAGGTTGATATGTTAATCAATGGTGATCCTGTGGATGCGTTGTCATTTATTGCCCACACCAGTAAAGCAGCCAGTATTGCCAGAAAAATGGCTGAAAAACTCAAGGAATTAATTCCAAGACAATTATATGAAGTGGCGTTACAGGGGGCAATTGGCGGTAAAATTATCGCTCGTGAAACCATTTCAGCCATGAAAAAAAATGTGATTGCCAAATGTTACGGGGGGGATATTACACGAAAGCGAAAATTGATTGAAAAGCAGAAAAAGGGCAAAAAGAAAATGAAAATGATCGGATCGGTAGAGGTTCCCAAAGATGCCTTTTTATCGGTTCTAAAATTATCAGATTAGGAGACGCCCATGTCCGGACATAGTAAATGGTCAACCATTAAACATAAAAAAGCAAAAACAGATGCCCAGCGTGGTAAAATCTTTACCAAAATTGTCCGCGAAATTACCACGGCGGCTCGGTTGGGTGGGGGGGATCAGGAAATGAATCCCCGATTGCGATTGGCGGTGTTAAAAGCCAAATCAGCTAATATGCCCAACGACAATATTAAGCGGGCCATCGACA
>SXXA01000073.1 GCA_005791325.1 Actinomycetota bacterium
CAGTGCCACCCAATTTGCCTCGCGCTACAAAGGAAATGTTGCTTTTTTATCTGCTGCTGAATTAAAAGACGCGTTATTGGAACTCAATACGTTAATTTCACCCATGATGATGGTGTCACAATACGCAAACCTCCGACAAACCATCGATACCCAAGACCCGCATATCACCGCTTTGGTGGATCGTGTCGAGACTGATGATGCCACCTTATCCAATAAATTGGTGTTTTTTGAGCTGGAATTGGGAAAGGTTCCCATTTTGATCCAACAAAAATGGCTTTCGGATGCTGTGCTACAAGACCATCATTATTATTTATCGATGTGTTTCAAAATGGCCGCCACCCAATTAACGGAACTCGAAGAACAATGGATCACCCTAAAGGATATGACTGGCTCCGACGCGTTTGGTCGGATGGTGACGGAATTGGTGTCGTCATTTGAGTTTGAATGGGAATACCAAGGAACCACCCATATTATGAATGGATCACAATTGCGATCGTATCGCCATGACCCTGATCCGGAATGTCGTCGACGCGCCATGGCCATGTATCTCAATCGATATGATACCCATTCATTGGTGTTAAGTAGTGCGTTTAAATCAATCATTAAGGATTTTAATGTTGAACGAATGAAACGGGGTTTTCCCACCCCCATTTCAACCCGTCTAATGGGGGATGATTTAGACGAATCACTGATTGCCATGATTGAACGGATTACCACCGAATCCAATCATTTGGTACAACGGTATTATCGACTGAAACAACAACTTATTGGGTTGCCAGATATGACTTTGGCCGATTTGTATGCCCCCTTACCCCATCATGACACCCGCTACACTTGGCAAGAAGCCGTTGACTTGGTATTGGAAAGTATGGCCTCTTTTCACCCTGATTTTGAAGCCATGGCACGCCGTATGATTGACCGCCATCGGATTGATGCGCAAGTGTTGCCAACCAAACAAGGTGGTGCTTTTTGTTCCTCATCCATACCGGGTTTGGACCCCTACGTCATGACCAATTTTTTGGGAAAATCCAGAGATGTGTCCACATTGGCTCATGAATTGGGGCATGCCATTCACGCCATGTGTTGTGCGCATTTGCCCCTCAATACCTATCATTCCATATTACCCCTCTGCGAAACCGCCAGCGTATTTGCCGAAATGTTGGTCACCGATCGCTTGTTGGCAACGGCTGATTCAATTACAAACAAACAAGCCATTTTGTGTGAAAAGTTAGAAGATATTTTTGCAACCAGTCATCGACAAAATCTGTTTTCTCGATTTGAGCAACGTGTGCATCAAATTTGTTCTGAACGGTATCCATCGACCCGAGAATTATGTGATTTGTATGTGAAGGAATTGCAGATCATGTTTGGGGATAGCGTGATGATTCCTGATCATTATCAATGGGAATGGTTATCGATTCCCCACATGATTGATTCACCATTTTATGTCTTTTCATATAATGTTGGGAATTTATTGGTGATGTCGTTGTATCAGCAATATCGCCAACAGGGTGCCGCGTTTTATCCGGCGTATCGCGCGTTATTATCGGCTGGTTCTTCGATGAGTCCGATGGATATTGGTCGGCTAGCTGGGGTCGATTTATCCAATCCCTCTTTTTGGCAACAAGGGATTCAGGTCATTGAAGATATGGTGAATGAACTTGAAGCCACTTTACAGATTACCCATGCCTAATCAATCCGCCTCACTTACCAATGCGGTGTCAGGATTATGGGCCGGGTACCAAGAAAGGGGGCTTGTTAACCAAGGCAACCTTCCCTCCAAACGTGAAATTTCCGATTTGTTGTGGCTGATTTATGATACCTTGTTTCCGGGGTTTGGTGTGGGGCATGCATCCCTTGTGTCTAAAGACATCTTGCACAATCGGTTGAAGGATATTCAAACAGCCCTTCTTGAGGCCATCACCAAAGTACTGACTTGGGAACAATTAACCCCTGAATTGTGTTATACATCCAAGCATATTCAGTGGAAGTCGTTTCCCGAGCCGGCCACACCCGTTTCGACTGATTCTCTTCACCAGCGGGCGCTGGAAGTGACGTCACGTTTCTTAGAGTCATTACCCGTCTTGAGGCAACAACTCATCACCGATATTGAGGCTACTTTTTTGGGGGATCCCGCGGCCAAAAGTATTCAAGAAATCGTCATGTGTTATCCGGGTTTTTATGCCACAGCACTGTATCGATTGGCCCACTATTTTTATCAAGAGGGGATTCCTCTTATTCCCCGAATGATGACCGAATGGGGGCATACCCAGACCGGCATTGATATTCATCCTGGCGCGACCATCGGCCATTCATTTTGTATCGATCATGGATCGGGGGTTGTTATTGGTGAAACGGCCCTCATTGGCCATCACGTTAAGCTATATCATGGGGTTACATTGGGGGCGTTGAGTGTTAAAAAATCGAAGGCAACTCGCAAGCGACATCCCACCCTTGGTAATTATACAGTTGTGTATGCCCATACCACTATTTTAGGGGGGGATACAGAAATTGGAGATCATTGTATTATTGGGGGGAACGTATGGCTGACCCATTCCATTCCGTCTCATTCAACTATTTATTTATCAGAAGATGATACATCGGGTGTGTATCGACAACTTATGAAACCAACTAAAAACCGTGACAACACTACCAACCATTCTTGAGCAAATCGTTAAAACCAAACAGGCCGAGATTGAGGCCTTGTACCATGATGGGGTTCCCCGATCGTCGCCGAGAGATCGCCTTAAACGATTTTTAACTGCCATTCAAAAACCAAGCCTATCCATTATTGCGGAGGTCAAAAAAGCCTCCCCATCGCGGGGGGTTATTCGGGGGCAGTTTAATCCCGTGGCCATTTCGCGACAATTTGCCCAACAAGGGGCGGCCGCACTCTCTGTTTTAACGGATCCCACTTATTTTCAAGGGCATCCCGATTTTATTCGGGATATTCGAGCGGAGTGCCCCCTTCCTATTTTAAGAAAAGAATTTATTTTGGATGATATTCAATTGCATGAAACGTGCCAACTGGGAGCCGATGCGGTGTTGTTAATTGCAGCCATTTTATCGGATCATCAATTGTATGACTTACATCATAAAGCGCATGAATTGGGTTTGGATGTGTTGGTTGAAGTTCACACAGAAGCGGAATTACAGCGTGTTTTGACGGTTCCCAATATTGAAATGATTGGGATTAACAATCGAAATTTGCATACATTTTCTGTTGATCTTAACGTTTCGTTGCGCTTGCGCTCCCAAATTCCAGATGGAAAGTTGGTAGTGGCTGAAAGTGGATATCGCACCACTGAGGAATTAATCCAGCTGCTAAATCATGGATTTGATGGGGTATTAATAGGGGAGGGCTTGGCCTATTTGAGCTTAAATGATTTATTTCCGTCCCGCTAAAATAACTTGTATTTGTCAGGCTTGCTTGTGAAGTCTATAATGCACCATCAATGAGTGGTCTAGACCAATTACAATTGATTTAATTACAAAGGAGTTTATTGTGGCTTTACGAATACGATTACGACGACATGGCAAAAAAAAGCAACCGGTATATCGCTTGGTGGTGGCTGTATCAACCAGCCCAAGGGATGGAAAGTATCTAGAAACAGTGGGCTTGTACGATCCTAGAAAGGATCCCGTTCAATTGAGTGTAAACGAAGAGCGGGTGGCTCATTGGATTGGGGTTGGGGCAAAACCATCGGATACAGTTACTCGTCTTTTGGCTTCTCACGGTTTGGTAAAGCCAGTGGTTCGCCAATCTTCAAATCAAGGTGTAAGCAGACGAGATAGTCAGAAAGCTTCATAATTGGATGGAATCATTGGTTCGGTCGATCATAACCCCGTTGGTTGATTTCCCTGAGCAAGTACATGTTCAACGGGTTGATTCTGGCGAAACAATTGTCTTAAAAGTTCAGGTTGCCCCAACCGATGTGGGAAAGGTAATTGGCAAAGATGGTAGAATTGCCAATGCTATTCGAACGGTTGTGAGGTCTGCCGGTTCCAGAGAAGGTCAAAAGGTATCCGTCGAAATCATTAATTTGCCTCGCCCCTAGGACATCTCAATGAGACCGATTGTGTTAATGACCCTATTTCCTGATGCGGTTTCGGCGATGTTAAACCGAGGGTTATTGGGTAAGGCGTTGGGTGTTCATGTTTCCCTAACCATTGTGGACTTGCGTTTATTTGGCTATACCCGTCATGGCCACGTTGATGATCGGCCTTACGGGGGAAAGCAGGGCCTCATTTTACGTCCAGATGTGGTGGCCCGAGCGCTGGAGTCCATTCCGGATTACGATCAGTATACGGTGATTCACCCATCACCAGCGGCCCCTTCCCTTACCCAATCGATGGTACATGAGTTGGCGCGTGATTCACGGGGTCTTATTATTATACCGGGGTATTATGAGGGGCTGGATGAGCGGATTATCGCTATATTTAATGTCCAAACAGTGTCTGTGGGGGATTTTGTTTTAATGAATGGGGACTTGCCCGCATTGGCTATTATTGAGTCAACCATACGTGTCATGCCGGGTGTGATTCATGATCCAATGTGTGTTGAAGAGGACACGTTTCCAATGGGATTATTTGAACATCCGCAATATACAACACCCAAAGTATTTAAAAATCATGAAGTTCCTGCTATTTTGAGAAGTGGAAATCATTCTAAGATTGCTGACTGGAAACGTCAGCAGTCACTTGGCCGGACATTATGTCTCCGTCCGGACCTGATTCAGGTTGCATCATTAACCGACCATGATCGAACCTTATTAAGACAGTATGTTAGTAGCGTATAAAGGAGTTTATTTATGACATCACCCATTATTATTGAATTTGAAAAAGCGCAAATGAAACAATCGGTTGTTTCATTTAATGTTGGCGATACGGTGGCGGTTACAACGGTCATTATTGAAGGCCAAAAGCGACGCACCCAAGTATTTGAGGGGATTGTAATGAAGCAAACAGGGGCCAATCATCGCCGTTCTTTTACAGTTCGCCGTGTGATTGACAAAATTGGGGTTGAAAAATCTTTTTTATTACATTCTCCTTTGGTAGAATCCATTAAAGTGGTTTCGGAAGGTGTGGTTCGTCGGGCAAGATTGAATTATTTGCGAGACAGAATTGGGTCGAAGGCCACCCGGGTTAAACCCAAGGAACGCAATACCCGTAAATCCACTGCCAATTGATACGAATTGGGATTGCCGGTGCGAGTGGTTACACTGGCATTGAGCTAGTTCGATTATTAACCCATCACCCTAAGGCAGAGGTTGTTCGATTGTTTGCACACTCGCACTCGGGAGACTTGGTTGGGTCTGTATATCCCCACTTGACCCATCGATTTCATCAATGGCGATATGAGTCGTTATCCCCAGCAGCCATTGATGATTTGGACGTCTTATTTTTAGCCTTGCCACATGGGCAATCTCAGCATTTGTATGAATGGTTAAGTACAACCCACCTTAAAATTATTGATCTATCGGCTGATTTTAGGTTGCGAACAACCCAAGATTACCAGCGGGGTTATGGGGTGCCCCACCATCGACCCGATGTTCTTGGGCACATTCCCTTGGGATTGCCAGAATTGTACCGTGATCAAATTCGTGGGGCATCGTATGTGGCGTGTCCTGGTTGTTACGCCACCTCGGTGATGTTGGGGCTGTATCCATTGGCATCGGCAGGGTTATTACCGGATGGTGTGGTCATTGATGCCAAGTCTGGTGTGAGTGGGGCAGGGCGGGGCCCCAAAGAGTCTTTGATGTATTGTGAGGTGAATGAGGGGTTTTCGGCTTATGGAACCTACACCCATCGGCACGTACCTGAAATGGAAATGGTGTTGGGGAAACGGGTCTTTTTTTCCCCTCATTTGGTTCCTATGAATCGGGGGATATTGTCGAGTATGTATGTACCCATTCCGCAAGGGGATGCCATTGAAGCGCTGTATGATCGGTATCGAGATGAGCCATTTGTTTGTGTAAATCCAGGTGGCAACCCATCGACGGCCACAGTAACGGGTTCTAATATGGCGATGATATGGTTGCATTGGGTTGAGGGGTGCCAGCAACTGGTTGTGTTTGGTGCGATTGACAATGTGATTAAGGGGGCGTCTGGGCAGGGCATTCAATGTATGAATGTGATGCTTGGATTGCCCGAGACAATGGGATTGCCCATGGTGGCTCATTATTATTAACAAATTCTGAACCTGTAGTAGGTGGGGAATTGTAGGGGGGGATTCAGTGGGTATGGGGCTAGTCGGGGCATGTGCCTTGCACCACATGGTGTCAATAAAATACAAATAAAATGGATTGTTGGCGTTATGATATGGGTGATTTTGTAAAAATATACCCATTTATAAAAACAGTTCAATAAATGAACGTAAACTGCTAGTATAAGTCAATGAAAAAGGTATTTATTGCAGCTACCCGACAAAATGATGGTAAAACCATGGTCTCTTTGGGTTTGTTTCATGCCTTTAAGCAGCGCTTTCAGGCGGTGGGGTATATGAAGCCAGTGGGGCAGCAGTATCGTCTGATCGATGGCCAAAAAATTGACAAGGATGCGGTGTTGTTTAGTCATGTGTACCAGCTATCAGATAATCGGGTAGACATGAGCCCCATTGCGGTATCCAAAGGGTATACGGAGTCGTTTATTGATCAGCCAAATCGTGAAAATATTGGTAGCCAGATTGACGAGGCCCTGGCCCGGTTACAACTGAATAAATCGTTGATGCTATTTGAGGGAACGGGGCATGCAGGCGTTGGGTCGGTTTTTGATATGTCGAATGCGGATGTGGCAAAACGGGTGGGTGCGAAGGTGGTATTGGTGGCCTTGGGAGGGATTGGTAAATCGATTGATGAGATTATTTTAAATAAAGCTTGCTTTGATTTGAGGGGGGTCTCAATTGCGGGGGTAATTATTAATAAAGTTGAGCCTGACAAATATGATAAAATTAATCATTATGTCCGGCAGGGCTTGGCACGTCATGGGATTCCAGTTTTAGGGGTGATTCCATTTGTTAAATTATTAATTCGACCCACTGTTGCGGAATTATACGAAGAGTTGGGGGCGGAATTGTTATCAGGTAAGGCGAATTTAAATCGATCGGTGGGGCATTTTGTTATTGGAGATATGAGGCCCCATGACGCATTGGACTATTTTAGGGGGGACACCTTATTAATTTGCCCTGCTAATCGCGAAGAATTGGTCATGACAGCGCTATGTAGCAGTATTTTAGATCCGGATGGATCGCATGATGTCGCGGCCATTGTATTTACATCTGGGATTCGACCTCATGAAAAAATGATGGA
Organism: Actinomycetota bacterium; assembly: GCA_005791325.1. Classification (GTDB taxonomy): domain Bacteria; phylum Margulisbacteria; class Marinamargulisbacteria; order SXXA01; family SXXA01; genus SXXA01. The sequence continues at coordinate 7,308 of SXXA01000073.1, forward strand.
TTTGATCAAATCCAGTCGAATTCCAATGATGATGGTTCAAGAAGATTCATTTTCAATCGCGACCAAAATTAATCGTATGTTATTTAAAATTCATGCTGAAGAATC
>SXXA01000008.1 GCA_005791325.1 Actinomycetota bacterium
AAATGGGGATCGATAGATTGGATAAAATAGGGGCAAGCCCGTTGGATAAATCATTGTTTAAAATGGCCAATTGGGGGGCATATAGGCCCGATTGCATTTCTTGAATCACATGGTGTAGACACCATAAGGTGATGGGGGATTGATTGGAATCAGCCAAGGTTACGGATGTTTCAAATTGGCAATAATCCAAGTTGTTGGCTAAAAAGGTGGCACACCGAACCGTGTACCCCGCATCTACCAAAATGGAACACAACGTATTGAGATGGGTTAAATAAAAGGGGTTTCTGGTATTTTCTTCACATATTAATAACACAGAGGCGTTGGGTGGGAAGGATGAAAGCGTGTTTTTAAATGCATCCGAGGCGCGCCGGTAATCTAGGGGGTGAATATTATTAAATCCCGCTGGAAATACATTGGTATCAACCACAATGGTTCGGTTCCCATTCGTTCGAATATCCATCGAGGTATACAGGGGAATTTGATGCGAGGGGATGGTTCGTGAAAAAGATGGGATGATATCATCAAACAATGGTAAATTCATACCCTTACTCTACCCAACCCGCTTGCGATACGCAATATTTGTAGTCATCGATTCTGGGTCACCCCTTTCTTAGAGGGGCGTATTTGGCGATTAATCGTTTGTGTTCCCCACCAAATGAAACGGTTAAAACCGCATTTTCGCCCTCTCCGGACATGGCAACAATATGCCCCATGCCCCAACGACTATGTTGAACCCGGTCATGGATCGCATAGGATGGTGCCTCTATGTTTTGGGGAGGGTTGGTAGGCGAATGAGCCCCTCTGTTATGCCGAGGTGGCCGACTGTTTCCGTGACCGCGTCCCGTTATTAATTCCGATGGAATTTCATCTAAAAAGCGAGACTCAATTAATCGTCGTTTTTCACCTTGAAACATACGTGAACCAACGGTTGTTATGATGACATGTTCCTTGCCACGGGTAATGCCAACGTAACACAAGCGCCTTTCTTCTTCGATATTGCCCTCCGCAATTGAGCGGGAATGGGGTAATATCCCTTCTTCTAAGCCAGCCAAGCACACCAATGGGAATTCCAAGCCTTTGGCATGGTGGAGTGTAAGGATCGAAACCGCGTTGGGAGCGACTTCATCTTGATGAATACCCAAGCTAAGCCGGGTGATAAATTCTCCCAAATCGGTGATTTCTTCTTTGGCCAAGTGAATCAGTTCATTCAGAACCTCTAATCGATCTAGTCCATTGGGTTGTGCCACCAAATACTGGTCATATTGGGTAGAAGCGATAATGGCGTGAATTAAATTCGCGACTGCGGTCGGTTCAGTGTCCTGTTGATATTGTTGATCCAATTGGTTGAGTGTATCAAAAAATTGACGGATACTTTCCCATTGTCGATTCCCAATTGGATTGATACCCGATTGAACAATTTGAAATAAACTCATTTGTTGGTGGGCCCCAATGGCCATTAACTTGGATAGGCTTGTTTGGCCTACCCCACGGGATGGCACCCCCAACGCCCGAATAACGGCAGAGTCATCATGTCGGTTGTGGATACATCTTAAATAGGCCCCCATATCTTTGATTTCGGCACGATCCATAAATGCAAATCCGCCAATGACACGATAAGGAATGTGGCGACTTGAGAAGGTTTCTTCAATCACACGGGTTTGGGCATTGGTTCGAACCAACACCGCCATATCCGTATAGGGACGGCCACTTTGATGACTGGCCATGAATCGATCTGCAATTTGTCGTCCCTCATCCCGATCATCTTGACACCGAATGACCTCAATTGGTGTGCCCCCTTGGTTTTTGGTCCACAAATTCTTTTCTTTTCTCTGCGTATTATTGGCAATTAAGGCATTCGCCGCTGCCAATATAGTAGGGGTTGATCGAAAATTCTCTTCTAATTTAATCATCGTGGCATCAGGAAATTGCTGCTCAAATTGCAAGATGGTTTGAACAGAAGCCCCACGCCAAGAATAAATCGACTGATCAAAATCCCCCACAGCGGTAATATTTCGATATTTTTGTGATAATAAATGTAATAGTGAAAATTGGGCTGGATTGGTATCCTGATATTCATCCACCAAAATAGCATAATATTGTTCTTGGTAGCGATCCAAAACGCTTGGGTGACCCTGAAATAGCTGAACCGTCTGTGAAATTAAGTCGTTAAAATCCAAGGCGTTTTGTTGGGTTAAAATCCCTTGATAGGCTTCGTAAACCGATAACACAACTGGGTCCATTCGGGGGTCTCTGGCATAAGTAGCGGGTGGGATCATGGCATTTTTCAGTCGATCCAGTACCCGTAATAACATAGCTGGTGGGTATTTTTTGTCATCCAAAGCCATTGGTTGGGCAATTTGCTTGATGAGCCGATTTTGATCGGTGGCATCAATAATTGTAAATTGATTAGAGCGTCCCAAGGCATGAATGGATTCTCTTAGAATTTGGTTGCAAAAAGAATGGAATGTACCGATAAATGGAACACTCTGACTGGATTGGCACAAGGCCATGGTGCGGTGCCTCATTTCGCTGGCTGCCTTGTTGGTAAATGTAATGGCTAAAATACGATCACCAGGAATTCCAAGTTCTGTCATCATATATACCATTCGACGGGTTAATACCAATGTTTTGCCAGCCCCAGCCCCTGCAATAATTAATAATGGTGATCCAAAATGGGTAACAGCCGCCCCTTGTGGGGCATTTAATTCAACTGACATTATGGCCTCTTCGGGTTGGCAACGAGGTTTTTTAAATTCCCTTGTGATCTGAATAGGGCCGGGTATTCGCGATAAGCAATGCGAATATCATGAGGGTTTTTTTCAGGCCCCTTGCTTAAATTAATGGCAACCAATCCAATGGGGGACAAATAAAAGTCAGGTTCATTTTGATATAAATTAAACAATGATGGGTCTTTGCCACTAAATTCCAATTCAGCTTGAATAATATCCCATAATCGAACCATACTGGCATTGTAAGGATACGCTAAAATATCTTTGAGGGGCATCCGGCGATGACGCAATAAATCGAGTACAATCCCCCCTCTTCGGTTTCGAATGGCATCGGGCAAGGGGGCATAAACCCACTCAATTCGATATCGAACGGAGCAAATTGACTTTGAAAAATAGGAGATCTCGCCCTTTATAGTGAGCTGTATAGGAATCCTATTTGTGGATAAAGCCAATTCTTTGGAGCGGATGGCTTGTTTGGCATCGGCCTTTATTTCAGACAAAATACGGGCTTCAATATCCTGATAATGGGCGTTTAACAGGCGATTTAATGGGGCGCGTTCAACGGGGTCCCCAAAATAACTGAGGCGAATAGACTGGGCATTCATTTCCACATTAAATTCTTGTTCATTGATTGTAAATGGCTGCTGTTTTTGAAACGAATGCACTTGGAAAGAGGTTGGCTGAATGGTGGTGAAATACAGATCCCCTGACACCCTTGATCGGAGCTTAAATGCCAGGGCGTCCATTGGGTTGCCATCAATGGAAAGGTAGTCCACCGCCCACTTGACACATAATATAACGATCACCAGCACCCCAATTTTGATCCATCGGCTGACTGACTTATTTTGTGTTCGACCCACGTTAACCTCCAATATCCAATACGGCAAATCGTTGCCGGTGTACCCGATACTCCCCGTCTGACCACAATTCTAGTATCAACATATAAATTCCATTACCTAAATTTTCGACCCCCAATGGTGACAACAACACTTCTTGGTAACCAGGCATTAGTTCTTTGCCAATTAAATTTAGCTTGCTAATGACGGCTCGATTTGTATTGACTAACGTTAGAGTACCCCGATTAGACGCTCTACGCAATGCATAAGCAAGCCGTGGGGAGGGGCCGATGCTGGGGTTAAATGGGTTGGGAAATATTA
>SXXA01000074.1 GCA_005791325.1 Actinomycetota bacterium
AGTATTGGTTTGGCTCCGTTTAAAGCCCCCATTCAGCAGGCATCGGGTACGGTGATGTTAACCACGGCCAGGGTGTCGCCAACCTTATTAACGGGGGTTTTAGGGGGGGGGGCTCCCTTGGCCACCATGGTTCATCGCTGGTTAATCGCGAATCAATGGCTTGATTCATCCAATCGCGTTATACGGTCTTCATTGCGGACGGATGATTTAAGGCGTCTGCCACTATCCTTGTCTCAACGGCAACAATTAATCAAGGTATTGCGATCGCCACCCAGTCATTTGTATTTTTGGTTAGAAAATGGGCGTTTGGGTGAATCGGTGGTGAGGGGAAAGGGTGCGTTATCATTGGATCATCAGCGGATTCAGTTAATGCTCACATCACCACAATTTTCATTTGCAAGTTTGTCTGGGCTGTTCCCCCAATTAAAAGGATGGCCAGTTACCCTAAAAGGGCCTGCGGTATTTTATATGTCGGGGTTGACCCATCGGCCCATTTTACAGGGTGAAATTAAACGTGGGCGAGGGGCATTGGCCGGAATGCCCTTCGATTCAAGCATTTGGTTTCAATATGCGAATCAAGAATTGCAATTAAAATCGGGTGAGACGCACCTCTATGGGGCCCCAGCGATGTACCAAGCCAAAATTGGTTTTTCCTCAACCCCAACGGCAACCATTCAAGTGGCTTTGAGTCAGATGCCCCTTACCAAATGGGGGATCAAGGGAGAGGTTAGTTTAAATGCCACATTATCGGGGCAGGTATCTCAGCTGGCGATTTCATTATGGGGGAATACGAATGCGGTGGTGCGTGGTCAACAATTATCCAAACTGGCATTACAAGGATGGCTTTTAAATGGCAATCAATTGCGAATTGATACGGGGTCGGTGGTCATGAATCAAGGTGCCAGTCCCATTCGTTTAATGGGATTGTTGCAACCAAGCGGATGGCGTTTGTTAATTCAAGGCGATCAACAACCTATTTTAACAAGCCAATTGTCACAACCGGGTCTATTAACCGCTCGGGTATTATTGGATCTTCCATCACAGGCGTTTCGACACCCGCAACCACTTTCACAGGCGACAGTCACATTTAATGCTCAAATTCAAGATGTATCGGTCGCATCGGATTATTTGGATTGGGTAGAGGTTGTAGGTGTCTATCGACCCAATGAATGGCGAATTGAACATGCTCGGTTGGTGAGTGGGTTGGGTTCAATGGTCATTCGGGGGACCTTTGAGGGCATGTTACCCACGCAATTATCTGTTCAGGCCACTTGGTTTAAGATGAACCATGACTCATGGGTTCAACAATGGTTGCCTGCTTCGATGAAGCCCTGTAAGGGGGTTATATCCGGTGAAGTGACGATGAAACGAACGTCAGTTGATGGGGATTGGTGGCAGGCCATGATGGGGTCGGGTATTTTGAGTATTCAAGATGGGATGTTAATGGGCCAACCATTAAATTATGCCATGATGAAAGCCGATTGGGAGCAAGGTAATATTCGGTTATCGGAGGGTGTTTTTCAAACCAATCGATCGATTCTGAATGTATATGGCAGCATCAACAACAAGGGGGTGCTCAATATCCATTTGATGAGTCCCACCATGGATTTATCTGAATGGGTGTTGCCAGAAGAATGGATGCCCCCTTTGCGTGGAGTGGGGGCACTCATTGGGCATATTGATGGGGCCATCAATTCTCCGAATATGACGGTTACTGTTAACATTGGGGGGCTTCAAGTTGGGGAGGTTAAGATTCATTCATTACGCGGAACATTTTCCTACGCCAATCATTATTACCGTGCGGAAGGGCTTCAAATTCAGCCTCAATCGGGGCTGATCACCTTGGATGGGTATTTAAAAATAAACCCGGTCCGAATAGTTGATTCTGACTTTGATTTTTCGATTCGGGTGGCGCCCATGCAATTGGCTGAAATGGCGGTATTGGTGAGGGGAATTCAAAAAGAGTGGGCTCAAAAAAACCAAGGTCAGCAAGTGGGTGTGGTGATGACGGAATGGGGGACCCCCTTGTCGCCGTCTTTTGTCTTGGATGATACGGCATTTGGACCCAATCGATTGTTGTATGCCAGTGGGTCTTCCACTCATTCTGTTGGGTATTTTCGATCGGTTGTGAATCGGTATCAGGCGCTGACACCTCAGTCGGAATCCAATTTTGGGGGTGGGTTTTCGGGTGATATTCAGGGGTATTTTCGAGCCAAAAGTCGGGGTAGCCAACTCCCTGATATCCAAGCAAAATTTCAATTGGCAGGGTTTGAATTGGGCTCAATATCAGGTGAGTCGGGGGATATTGTGGTGCAGTCGACTGAGCGTGACACTCACTATCAGTTGTATGTTCAAAATGGGGTAATTGGCTCCGGTATGGTGGATGAATTGCGAGTCAAAGGGTTTTATGATCAGGCAGGGTATTTACATATTCAATCGGCACAATTGGGTCGAAATGGTGAGCAACACAATATTATTACCGGCAAGTTCCCTTTATCTGCATATTGGAATACGTTGGATCGACAAAATCCAATTGACTTAAGCATTCATTGGGTTGGGTCTGATATTGGGGTGTTAACCTTATTAATTCCCCATTTGGCAATGATTAATAACCAAGGAGAGATTAAATTAAGTGTGTCGGGTGTGTTGGATGCCCCTGTCTTTGAATCATCGTTGGTGGTACTAAAAAATGCGGTATTTAAGTTAGATGAATCTACCATTCCATTGTCTTCGGAGGTACACATTGAAAATGGGTCGATTAAGATTCAAAACAATCGAATTTTGATTCGAGATATTCAACTAAAATGGCAAGGAAAAGATACCCAAAAACTTATGAGTAATGCGTATGAGGTGAATCGGGTTCAGTTAAATGGGGTAGTGGCATTCCCTGATATGAGTTTGCGTCGTGTCAATGCGGTTAATATGGATTTGGATTTGCGTGTGAACGATGTGAACTTGGCCATTCATTTTCCGGGTATTTACCGTGGGATGGTGTCGTTACAATCGGTGTCTGTGGTGGGGCTGTATTCGATACCATTGTCTGCCTACCAGCGATCGACAGCATTGGCGTTGGTGGGAACCGACCAAGAAACAGGGCCGATCATTTCGGGTGGGTTGACGCTGTATGATGCAGAAATTAGTTTGCCAAATTTAGAAGAAAAGCCCGTCAAGCCGTCTTTTTTAATTCAATTGGCCGGAAATTTGGGTCAAAATGTTCGATTGGTTGGCGGGTTGATTGGAAAAGGATTATTGGGGAATGTGGCCAATCAATTTGATTTGCGTTTGGCTCCAACACCCACACCGCTCCAGATTAATGGATCATTAAATGCCCCTAAGATTCAAAATTCGATATTAATTTCTGGCGGTACCATTGATTTATTAACCCGACGCTTTGAACTATTAAGTGTGGAGCGTCAACGGATTTATAACAAAACATCTAATGACCCCACCTTACCCAATACGGTTAGCTTTCAGAGTGATTATGTGGGCTCTAAGCGAAAATTGACGCCCATGATTCGGGTCGCCGCTCTTACATTAATTGAGCCCATGTCGTCGGTGGTGGTGACCAGTTCGGTTACCGCATCTATTGGGGTGGAATCAGTGCCTCAATACACCCATGTGGTGATTGGTATTGATGGGGCAGTTTATGATGTGAATGGGTTTGTGTTTCAACAATTTACCTCACCCAAATTGGATGGGAGTCAGTTAACCTATAAAGGAACCTATCAATTGGGGAGTGGCTCCGCTGGTAATAATGATGCGGTAATGATTGCCACCATTTTAGCCCCTGAGTTGTTGGCCAATGTGCAAGCGGGTAATGTTCAATCATCGGGGTTGATTCGGCAGTTGGGTTCAGGAACCATTAATACTTTTTTGTCGCAAACCATGTTAAAAGGCATCGAAAAAGA
>SXXA01000075.1 GCA_005791325.1 Actinomycetota bacterium
AGCTTTTTTTGCTTCTTCTTGAAATAATTGGTTTTGACGTTCTTTACTGTAGCCATTAGGATATGCCTTTGGCCATGCAGCATATAAATTACGATGTAATGTATATAAACTGGCAATAAGTCTCTTTGCCTCCTGTTGTTCCTCTGAGGTCAGTAGGTTAAATTTTTCTTTCTCAAAACGGTCATAAAGATCCCCTATTTTATTGATTTGTCTGCTACTAGGCGGTGCCTGAAGCCAAAGATTTTTATCTGACTTTTGTAGATAATGGGTAACGTGTTGCGTTAATTCGTTTAGAGTTCTTTGTTGCTTGTTTTGATTTTCTATGAAAGCCTGCTGATTACGCAGGTTTGATATCTTATCATGAATCGATTGTAGTTTTTTATAATTGTGAAGACCCAAAAAATCGAGTGGTGCGTTAGGTTGCTTAGAATGATTGTGTGCCTCTGCTGTTACAATTAGGATTGAAATCTCACGATCAACAGCAACAATAGTATTTCTATCCGGGCTTGTATTTAATTGTTTATCCCATTCATCTAACATATTAGAGTAGTGCTGTTGCCTAGCTTGTTTGGCCTCCATTATATTCTGTTGCGTCTTCAAAGCAGCAAAGTCATTATTACAAGAGTGATATGCCTCAAGTAGGCTATCCCATAGTGATAATGTATGTATGGACTTGGAACGATGTTGCCATTTATTAATCATAGTGCTTGTAACGTCATAAACAGCATCAGGGGTATTCTGAATGCCCTTTACGACAAGATATACAGTTCCCGCAGCTGCCATTAACGCTATTCCGGGTGAGGCCACCGTCAGTAAAGCCGTCCTCGCAGCTCCCTTTGCTGTTGCGCTCCCGACATCCAGAACTAATTGACCCACATCATCAACAGTTATTTTGGCTTTGGGGAGTTGAAATAATGGCTTACTCTCAACATCCTCTTTTGGAGTCATAGCACCCATGGCTTTTGATGCAGCAGTAGAGGTGTGCTGTGATCGGTGGGATCCCTGTTTGGGGAGCCCATGGGGACTTGAAAATTTAGGACGAAAATAAATCTGACTTCCCATATTAGATGTTACCTCCATGTTTAAACGTATCTAGCACATCAAGAAGCTCATTCGTTATTATGTTATTCATTTGGTTCAATTTATGTTATTCATTTGGTTCAATTTATAAATCTCCCATCCCCTTACAAACACCTTTAAACTATTCACCATTTTTTATAAATTTAAACGTTACTGTACCATTATATTATCGTAATAAATAGTGAGAAAATTTCATTCAAAATTAAGAATGGATTTCGGGGACCTGCGATCCCCAAGCCCCTGCAAACTGGTTTCCCCCTTTTAAATCACCAAGATATGGGGCAAAGCCCCCTTGGGAAGCCGCTAGTCTGGGCGTGCCCCTGCGGGATTTTTAAGGGCGAAGCCCTTAAGGCGGGCGTTGTCACGCAGTGCCGACTATTAAAACCCCACCCTTATTATGCTAACATGCCAATCATAACATTATTTTTTAAGGAGGCCCCCATGATTCATTCAATCCTCGCTATTTGTATCGCCACCACTACCATCCTACTCGCCACTCCCCCCTTTTTATTCGCCAAAAATACCGCCACCATCCTCGCCGATTCTAAAAAAGACACGATCCCCTCTGTTTCAACTCGATTTAATGTAAAAGGTATCCACTGTGGCGAATGTGTTAAAAAAATTAAACTTAAAATGGGTGCTATTAAAGGTGTCTCTTCGGTAGATGTCAGTATCTCTGAAAATGCTACCGTTATCACCCACCATCAATCCCTTGATATCCCAACCATGGTTGCCCAATTTAAAAAGTTGGGCTACGAGGCCACCCCCGTTTCACCCAATCGATTAAAACTCATTCAATATAAAGTGACCATGTAAGCTATGTTTACCCTCGCTATATGGGGGATTTTAACCGTCACGCAAACCGGTCTCACCCTCCTAGCATGGTCCATCTACCCCCATTATCGCATGGTGGCCACCACCTTTTATGCCACCTTCTTGCTACAGATGGCCCTGCTATTCTATACCATCGACCATTCCACAACGTCCCTCTTTCACCTTGCACCCGTTTGTGGGGCTATCGGAATCGCACTAATCCGCTTTATTTATGTTGCCTTTACCCCCAACAACCATTCATTAGACATTCATCGTTGGATGCTCCAATGGCTGCTTTTCACCACCCTGGTCATGCCATATTTATTTGCCCAACCCAATATTGTTTATCCATCTAACCATGCACCCATCCAATGGCCTTGGTTGCTGACAGTTTGTTTGGCTGGAATGGGTGTTGGCATTGCCATCCCCGCTTTGTACAATCGACTTGTAACAATGGGTGAACCAAAATCACGGGGTACATCTTGCTTCACCATCACCTTAAAACCGCTGGCGCCTCGATGGATGACGCGGATGTACCAACAATGTCGAGCGATCCATATCGTGTTTCCCAATCAATGGCCCAACCCAATTCGAGCATGCGTTCGACGTTGGTCTAGTTGGCAATATTCCCGCTCCTTGTTACACCGTAATGCAGTGCCCACCGATGCCCAATCTTACGATGATTGGTCTGGTTGGGTATGGAATGTGGGATGGGCCGAATCAGTGTCAACCGGCATCCATGCCTTGGGGTACCCATCATCTTGGGAAAATCTACCCAGCCTACTACATGGCGTCAGTGTCTTATACGGCCCCAATCAATGGGGTGGATGTGGGTTGTGGAGTCAACAGGATTCTACTTTGCCATCGGCGGAATGGGCCATGATGCGTACCCTAGTAGCACATGCCGGTATCCATGATGGTGACACCATTTTAGAGTGTGGAAATGGGTTGGGTGGATTTACCTGCTATTTGGCCCAACGATTTCCAAACGCTACCATTATTTCGCTGGTACCCACTCAATACCATGCAGATTTTGTGGGGCAACATGCTCAAGTATCTGCTTATTCAAATGTGAAGGTTCAGGTGGCGGGTGATACCCTACCATTGGCCTCAATCGATCGAATTATAATGGGAGCCATGGGTGGATATGGGGCGTCATATCAAGCATGGTGGGCCGACTTGCGGCGGTGTCTACGTCCTCATGGGGTATTGGTGGGGTATCAGCCCACCCATTCCCATCATTCAGTACGCATTGCCCAAACCCAGAATGGGGTGTCAGACTGGATTCAATCATGGATTCCACAGGGATATATTCCGGATTTACAATCCATGATAATGGCTCAAACACCGTTTCGGTTAGATGAGCATTGGGAGATACCTTCCGAGATGATGGCAAAAACATTCGGGGCGTGGCGTATGAATTTAAATCGGGTGGGTATTAACAACTTGGTTCAATTAACCGGTTTACATCATGGTATTTGGGAGAATTGTGACCGTGCATTGCATTGGATGCAATCATTATTTACGGTTCAATCCCAGTTTGGCATCACAATATATCGATGCAACCCCGTCATCGAATGAGTGGGATTCAGAAAAAAGAGGAGATTTTACGCCGATTTAGATGTCGCGGGTCGGGGGCCTGTTGTCGGGCAGGGGGGTATGTGGCTGTATCCGATGCCGATATTAAAACGATGGCAAACCGGTTGCAAATGGACGATTGGATGTTTCGGCAACAAATGGTGGTGGTGATAAATGGGTGGTCGTATATTGCCACTCCCTCGCACCGGGTGCGGTGTTTTTTAGATGAGCAAAATCGTTGCAAAGTATACGAGGCCCGCCCAAAAGCATGTCGAACCTATCCCGATTGGCCCGAAATTTGGGAATCGGATGAGAGCCTTGAGCTTGAAATGAAGCAGTGTGTGGCCCTTAGGAAAGCTGTTCAAGATGCTTGTTAATCAGCGCATTCGATGGGTCGTGGGGATGGTGGGTATGGCATTATGTGGAATGGGGATGTGGGGATGGTTTCGTACCTATGATGTGGTGATTGACCAAGGAGAAGTATGGCTTAGTCATGGAAAAATGGCAAATGTGGGGATCGGAATTCGGAAGGGAAAGATCGTGGAAATCGGATCGGGCTGGATGCTAGCTCGACACGTAATTGATGCCAAAGGGTGGGTGGTGTTACCGGGCGGTATCGATGTGGGGGGTCGACATGCATCGGTTAATGTGGCCTTACAAGATGGGGTTACCACCATTCTATCCTTGGTACCGGGTGTGGCTGAACCGGCATTGGTGAATCGTGATCCCCGTGTCATGATTCACGTGGGGGTTAATATGAGAGCGTGTCGCCCATCGGCCAATGCTTCCATGGGTGAATGGGCGTATCAAATAGGGCGTCGGATTGAGTCGGGTGGGGTTGCGATTTATTGGGATATTCCAACCGATGCAACTGTGGCGCGTTCTGAGATGGTGATGGTGTTAGCGGTGGCCAAACGCCATCGGGTTCCGTTGGTGGTGGGGGTGCCATTGATTCGCAGTATGGAGCAGGGGGTTACGTTGGTTAATGAGTTGGGTCGGGCATCTACAGCAAGTGGCGTCATAATTATTTTGTCCCAATGGCTTCACCAATCCCATATTTTTCATCCCCAATTACGAACTCTAATCAACCGATTCCCACAATTACGTTGGACATTTAACCCGTATACTGCCGATACGAGGGTATATGATTTTGATACGTATGAGCGATTAAACCATTTGGGGATTCGTATGGTTGAATATGAAACGGGGGAGGTTACATGGGCTCCGATTGCGAAGGCTATTCTATTTTTAACCTCCCAGCGACAAATTCAA
>SXXA01000009.1 GCA_005791325.1 Actinomycetota bacterium
CGACGGTTCCCACTGCGTCGGTACGTCTCCCTGAAGCGACGGTTCCCACTGCATCGGTACGTCCCCCTGAAGCGACGGTTCCCACTGCATCGGTACGTCCCCCTGAAGCGACGGCTCCCCCCGCGTCGGTACGTCTCCCTGAAGCGATGGTTCCCACTGCGTCGGTACGTCTCCCTGAAGCGACGGTTCCCACTGCGGTCGAATAAGAATGAAGCCCCATAGGGTATGCCAGGGTCTTATCTAGGGGCCTGCTGGACTTTTGAAGGGCGATGCCCTTAAGGATAGTGGTGGGTGCGTAGCACCCACCATGGCTCGCCTAGGTTAGTCATTCCCTCTGATGGGTGCGCAGTTCCCCCATTTCATACCCCATTAAATGACTGTAATTATGTTGTGAAACGTTGTAAAGTTTCGAGTAGCGTCATTTTTTTAGGATCGGTTTTGTAAATTTCTTTAAGGTATGAGATGGCATCACTGAGTCCAGGGGTGGATGTTGGATTATGAAGATAGTTGGAATGATGTAGCATTTCGTCAACCTGTAATACTGTTCTCAATGCACTTTCTTGTTGGTCTTTGGGTATGTTGTGATATAATTCACGCATAATTTGGGTATAAAAAATACAGTTAGGGTCTTTGCTAAGTGCTTGATGACATATGTCCACTACAGTTTTGGCCACACTATCGCCAGAATCCCCCCCTTGCCCCCCTTCTCCGGATAATAATGCAGTGCGATCTTTGGCTTCATTTTTGAGAGATATTAAGAATAAGTCGTTTTTTTGTTGCATCGGTATCTCTAACCCCTTGGATATCTCTGTTAATGGATGCTTATAATATCTATTCCATATTTCAAATAACCCACTACGTAGCATCCTAGATTGTGCTATTATTGCGTCGAGTGATTGTCCATTACTTATCTGGGTATCGCATTTTTGCAATAGGCTAATATAATACTGATTGCGAGCCTCGGGCGGGATCGCTTCAAAGAGCCTTTGTAATGCTGGGTAATCACACAATTGAGGCAACTTTTCTGTAAAAACCATGCGTAATCCACTCTCTGGTAATGTTATGCCAAACATAGTTCCACCCTGGATGGTTATGCTGCCGGATGACAGGCTAAAATCAGTTTGATTTAAATGACAATTTATAAATTCACAATTGGTTAACTCATCTGGCATCCTCGAATGAATAGGAAATGAACAATTTATAAATTGGGTGTTATGAAAACGATGCATATGCAATGTAAACGATATCTTATCAGTGTGTGCATAATCTCGAATGATTAATGAGTTTAATGTAATGGGCCAAGCATGCAAGCGCAACGCATGAATTAATTCCTTTGAAAATTGGCGTTGTGTATTTTCGACAGACTCATTTTGTGAGGTATGTATGAGTGATTTCCATTTCTCTGGACCCAATACTTCGCGTAATAGGGTAACCATACTTGTTTTGATGTGAGTGGGTGTGTCAGATTTAAAAATAGCATTGGTTAATGGTTGATCACTTGGTGTGAAACAAGCCATTGGATCAAGTGTACCGATGGCGGCATGCAAAAAATGGCCAATGCCCTCTAGCCAAGTATCGGGTGTTGTTCTTGGGGGTGATGGATTCTGGGGGCCTAACGGGTTCATATGGGTCTCCTTGTGATATGATCATTAAATTTTTTAAATGACGATGGAATATATAATTATCGGTCGGGAAAACGATCTAATTGCAACGATTGTTTTAAATGCAACCATAACGGGGTTCATTCCTCTGTTTGCTTATGGTGGTTTTCGGGTATACTTTTTGAGTCTTTCAACGATTGTTAATCTTGTCACCCCCAAAGGAGCCTGTTTATGCCATCATTATTTGACCCCCTTTCAGTCGGTGAACTTACCCTTTCTAATCGCATATTAATGGCCCCCCTCACCCGCATGCGCAGCCAACAACCCGGTAACATTCCAACTGAACTGAATGCCACCTATTACAGCCAACGCGCGTCGGCGGGCCTGATTATTTCTGAAGCCACCCAAATTAGTCAGCAAGGACAGGGGTATCCCGCTACCCCCGGTATCCATAGCCCCGAACAAGTTGCCGGATGGCAAGCGGTTACCAAGGCCGTTCATCATCACCAAGGCAAAATAATATTGCAACTGTGGCACGTGGGGCGTATCTCCCACTCATCCCATCAACCCAATGGTCAATTACCCGTATCCCCATCCAATGGAACACCCGCAGGCATGGTGTTTACCGCCCAATGGAAACAAGTGCCTTACGAGGCCCCGCATGTCCTTACATTGGCGGAAATTGACGCGATTCGGCAGGATTACAAGGTGGCGTGCCAACATGCCCAATTGGCCGGGTTTGATGGGGTTGAAGTTCATGGGGCCAATGGGTATTTGCTCGATCAATTTTTGCAAGATGGGGTGAACCATCGACAAGATGAATATGGCGGATCCATTGAAAATCGGGCGCGATTGTTATTGGAAGTGGTCGATCAGGCCATTGCCATTTGGGGAAAAGGGCGCGTGGGTGTTCGTTTATCACCCTACGGCACCTTCAACGATATATCTGATTCGAACCCCATTGATTTATTTCAATACGTATTGTCACAACTTAGCCACCGGCAAATTGCCTATGTACACGTAATTGAACCTCGCGCTACCTTGGCAGGGGGGGCTGATCAGTTGGCTCCCAATGCACCTTCGGCCACCAACTTATTCAGAGCCCACTTTACTGGCACGTGGATCTCAGCTGGTGGATACACCCCCGAATCAGCGGAAATGGCTGTTTCGACTCAGCAAGCAGATGCCATTGCTTTTGGACGATGGTTTATTTCCAACCCCGATTTGCCCCATCGAATCAAAGTTGGGGCATCCTTAACCCCCTACCACCGACCCACATTTTATGGTGGATCCGAGAAGGGATATACCGATTACCCAATATTGTCACAGTCTGCATGACCCCATCTCGGCAACTAATTTGGCTTAAGCGGGATTTACGCCTTACGGACCACGCTCCCTTGGTAGAGGCGGCTCAACGGGGGGAAGTGGCTTGGTTGTATATTGTAGAACCCGAGTTGTATCAGCAGCCGGATGGGTCCAATCGGCATTGGCAAGTGGTACGCGATGCCTTGCTAACCTTGCAAGAGGATATCCAACGGTTGGGAGGGGAATTGTGTATTAAGGTAGGGGAGGCCGTGGGTGTGTTGGAATGGGTGTATCACACATGGGGTGAATTTGAATTGTGGTCTCACGAAGAAACAGGTAACGCTTGGACCTACCGTCGCGATCAAGCGGTATTGGCGTGGTGTAAATCGCATCGGGTGGGGTGGCATGAATGTCCAGCCAACGGGGTGGTTCGGCGCCTTCAATCACGGGATGAGTGGGCCCAAATTCGACAACATCGCATGGTGATGTTCCCATTAGCCATTCCCTCATCAATGCGATTGGCATCACCCATTCCATCCGATCCCATTCCCAATCGGGATGACCCTCGTTTGGGGAAGGTTTGGCCTCGTACCATTCAACCGGGTGGGATACGACGAGCCCGTCAGTTATTGGATACATTTTTATCCACCCGATCTCAGCAATACCTATTTCATATCTCCAAGCCTGGCATGTTATCAGCGACCCACTGTTCCCGTTTGAGCCCCCATATTGCCTTGGGTACCATCTCCATCCGCGAAGCCGTGCATGCCACTGCCAACACAATGGCCACCTTGTATCAGGCCAATACCCCCTCCGACCACTCCCATATTCGACACTTGGATGCTTTTTTATCTCGCTTGGCATGGCGATGTCATTTTGTACAAAAATTAGAACAACAGCCCAGTATTGAAACCCAGTGCATACACCCTGCATTTGAAGGGATGCGCCCCATTCAAGGGCCCACGGAATGGTTACAGGCGTGGCAAACAGGGCATACGGGATATCC
>SXXA01000076.1 GCA_005791325.1 Actinomycetota bacterium
ACTGCTGGCACAGGAAATGTAAGTTGGGCATAATGGCAACATATTGGGCAGAACTAGACGCAAACAATATCGTGGTGCAAGTCATCACAGGCGTAGACGAAACGACTATTGAAGGCATACCAACGGGCGAGTGGTACAGCAATTTTGTTGGTGCGCCATGTGTAGAAACTTTCATAAACCGCGAGGACAAAACCTACGCAGGTATCGGTTACACCTACGACGAAACAACGGAAAATTTTGTAGCGCCGCCACAACCTAAACCGTTAGAGCCGTTAGAGCCGTAAATGGCGCCATCGATGGTTACTGAGGTTGCGTCACCTCATTTGCCGCCCCATGTGATTGGTAAAATTGGATTCAATGGGGTTTCCTTTGCGTATCCAACGGCCCTGTCCAATCCGGTGGTGCAGGGTCTTGAATTGCAAATTGAGGCGGGTACGGTGGTGGGTATTGCGGGTGCAACCGGATGTGGTAAATCCACATTAATTAAATTGTTGTTACGATTTTATGATCCCCAAGTCGGTTCGATATTGTTGGATGGGGTGCCCATTAATCAATGGTCCATCCGTTCATTACGCCAATCGATCGCCTTGGTTAGCCAAGATGTTTATTTGTTTCATGGCACCATTTACGAGAACATTGCGTATGGGTTACCACATGCCACACCTGACCAAGTGGAAGCGGCGGCTCGATGTGCAGCCTTTCATGATGTGGTTTGCCAATTTGAGAGGGGGTATCAAACGATTGTGGGGGAACGGGGTATTCGGTTATCGGGTGGGCAAAGACAGCGACTAAGTATTGCTAGGGCTGTGTTAAAAAATGCGCCAATTTTGGTATTTGATGAGGCGACGAGCAGCGTTGATACCGAAACAGAGGAAGCCATACAGCGCCAGTTTGCGATGGTAACCAAGGGTAAAACGGCCATTGTGATTGCCCATCGATTATCCACCATTCGCCATGCGGATCGGATTGTGGTGTTGAATAATGGACGTGTAACGGAAGATGGGTCACATATGTCACTATTGCGTTTGGGTGGGACGTATGCGCGGTTGTGGTCGACACAAGTGGGGCATCAAGGATGAAGTGGTGGATAATCGTGGGGGGCGGTGGGTTTTTATTGATTCATGCTTTGTTTTTTGCATTGGTGTATTGGCGATTGGGAAAATTGGCTAAAGAATTAACCAATAAAAAATCAAAGTAAAGTGGGTCGGAGCCTGCCTTTTAACAGGCGGGTGGATTTTTAAGGGCCTAGCCTTTTATGGTGGTGTGATGCTCAGCACCCATCCCCATTTGATTGGGGGGGCTCAGAACCCACATTGATATCCCCCTCGTGAATGGGGTATTGCCATTTTTGGTGTTTTATTAGACTATACCACTTCTCAAATTTTTTTATGGAGTCATTATGACTATTTTACCCACCCGTCAAATCGATTGGTGCCCCCTTGACTATCTAATTCCCGCTGCTGAATGGATTGTCTTATTGGATCCCACCAATACCCAAGTTCGTTCAAAATTAACCATCACCCCCAATCCCGATGGGGGCTCTAACCAACCCATTCGATTGAATGGGGTCGGGTTAATTCTAGAAAGTTGTAAAATGGATGGGCGACCAGTTGAACCCATTATTACACCCACTGGCATCGAACTTCCCCCCACCCGCAAACCAATTGATATTGAGTTGGTAACCCGATGCAACCCCACGGCCAATACCGCCTTGGAAGGTCTTTATTGGGTGGATGGTGTGTATTGTACCCAAAATGAACCGGAAGGATTGCGGCGAATCTCGTACTTTATCGATCGACCTGATCAATTAACCCGATTCACCATTACCCTAGTAGCACCCAAGTCATGTCCTTATTTGTTGGCCAATGGGAACCAAGTGGCAAAGGGCGAATGGGATGACACATCACACTTTGTAACTTGGGAAGACCCGTTTCCAAAACCATCTTATTTAGTAGCCATGGTGGCAGGTCATTTTGATTGTATTCAAGATGAGTTTACGACCCGATCAGGTCGGACCGTGCAACTGGAAATTTATACTGATTTGGGTACAGCCAATCGGTGTTGGCATGCCATGAACTCCCTTAAACGGGCGATGAAATGGGATGAAACGGTGTATCAGCGAGAATATGATTTGGAACGCTTTATGATTGTGGCAACCCAAACCTTTAATATGGGAGCCATGGAAAATACAGGTTTAAATATTTTTAATGCGGCGTATGTTCACTATGATGTGGACACGGCCACCGATACCGATTATTTAAATGTCGAACGGGTCATTGCTCATGAATACTTTCACCATTGGACAGGGAATCGGGTGACTTGTCGAGATTGGTTTCAACTGACCCTTAAAGAAGGATTAACGGTGTATCGCGACCAGTCCTTTTCGGGCGACATGAATTCTAACGCCGTTCAACGAATTGCCGATGTGGTTCAATTGGTGGAACGACAGTTTGAAGAAGATGCTGGCCCAATGGCCCATCCCATTCAGCCCGCATCCTATATCGAAATTAATAATTTTTATACCGCTACTGTTTACGAAAAGGGCGCCGAAATTATTCGTATGATGGCCTTATTGGCAGATGCCAATACCCCTAAAATTGGGGCTGGGTTTATGAATGGGGTTCAAATTTATTTTAATCGACATACTGGCCAAGCCGTGACGACCGAAAGCTGGATACGTGCGATTGAAGATGGTGCCGGCATCGACTTGTCTCAATTTCGACGCTGGTATCATCAAGCTGGAACCCCTCATTTGAGTATTCAACGACTCCATTCTGATGCAGACCAGCATACGTATCAATTGATCCAAACGTGTCGGGATACCCCAGAAACAGTGTCGAAACAACCATTTGTGATCCCAGTATTATTGGGTTTTGTAAGTCATCAGGGTCATGCGCTTCCTTTTCGTGTGGGTGACGGACCAGAGTGTATGGAGCAGCTTATATCAATCCAAGATGAGCAAACCATTCTCAGCATTACAGTGGAACCGGAGGCCGTGCCGTCATGGTGTCGAACCCTTTCTGCACCGATTACATGGTCGTATCCTTACACGCAAGCGGATTATCATTGTTTAATGAAATCAGATTCAGACCCAGTTAATCGGTATATGGCCACCACCCATTTGGTGACGCAAGCCATTAATAACCCACACATCCAGCCTACCGATCTTCTGAATACCATTGACTATTGGGTCACGAACCCACATGATCCCGCTTTGTTGGCACAACTATTGACCCCCCCTTCACTCAGCCGATTGATGAGAGATCGTTTGCAATTTCCATTAGAAGCGGTGGCAGCCGGTCGTCGACAATGGCTTCAAACGGTTGGAGAGGGGTTGCGCGCATCCTTTTCTGACTTATATCAACGGTTGCGGCAAAAGGAGGGGATGACCTTAGGTGAGCGACAATTATTAAATCGGTTGTTGGTATTTTTAGTGGTGGCGGATCCTGAACAATATGCCCCATGGGCCATTTCTCAATTGCTAGACTCAAAACGGATGTCACTACAAATGGGAGCCATGGGCGCCTTGGTGCATGTGGATCACTTACCCTGTTTTGATGAGGGTATTTCAATTTTTTATGATCGGTGGCAGCATGAACCCCTTCTAATGAACAAGTGGTTCTCAATCCAAGTGGCAGGGGAATCGTCGGGTTTTTCTCGTGCTCAAAAATTAATACAACACCCTCAATTCGATTGGTTGAATCCCAATCGATCTCGGTCAGTGGTGGGGTCATTCAGTCAAAATTGGGTTCAATTCCACACGTCAGATGCCTATCAATGGATGGCCACACAATTGCTAGAGTTGGATGCTAAAAACCCATTATTGGCAGCTCGGTTGGGCACATGTTTTCAAGCCTACCCCCTATTAAATCATGAGCGACAAGAGGGGATGGCGGGTGCCATGACTACCATTTTATCGGCTCAATCCCTTTCCAATAACTTATATGAAGTTGTCAGCAAGATAAAAAATGGGTAATATCACACCACTTGAGCCAAATCTATTTGACAGAATATATAACCGAATAATTGTCATCTAGCGTTTTAAATTTGGCCTATAAAGTCGTTATTGTTTTGTTGTGATTTTTTTTGAGAAGAGGAAGTTAAGTATGACGAAAGTGTATAATACCGAAAGTTTACATCGGGAGCGTTGGCACGTTACCGAAGTGGATCAATTGGCCGTTCAGGAATATTCAGAAAAGTTTGGCTTGGACCCCTTGTTAGCACGGCTCTTATTGGTTCGAAATATTGGGGATGGTCAGGATGAAGATATTTGGGGATTTATTAACCCCCCTGAGAATCTGTTAACCCATTATACGGATATTACATCAGATGATGACTTATCCAATGCGGTCACCCGAATTGTCACGGCACTTCGTGAGGGTCAAAAAATAATGGTGAATGGGGATCCGGATGCCGACGGCATATCGGGGGCGACTATTTTGGTGGCATCGATTCGCGAGTTAGGTGGACAAGCTTTTTATGAGTTTCCCACTCGATCGAAGGAAGGGCACGGCTTACAACCCCGCATTGTGGATGATAGTGTGCGATTGGGGTGTCGATTAATTATCACCTCTGATTGTGGCTCAAAAGATGTGGAATCGGTTGATTATGCCAATTCTCAGGGGTTGGATGTTATTATATGTGATCACCATGTTTTGGGTAAGAATTTGCCCAAATGCCATGCATTGGTGAACCCCCATCGGCGTTCAGAGACCACATTTGCCAGAGGTCTTTCCGGGGCGGGTGTGTCTTATAAATTGGCCCTGGCTGTGTTTGATGCCATGGGCATTACGGTTTCCTCTGAATTTATGGATTATCTATTGGCTTTGGTTGCATTGGGTCCCATTTCAGATCGCATGTCTTTTTTAAATCCAATGAATCGAATTTTGGTTCGAGAAGGGGTTCGGGCCTTGAACGCCACCCGCATGGAAGGGTTGAGGGCTTTAAAAGAGGTGTCTAGGAGTAACTATACTGAGCTTAAGAGTCGCGAAATTGGGCGCACCATCGTGCCACGATTAAATGCGCCCGGTCGAATTGGGGATCGTGATGAGGGGATTCCAGATTCACGCATTGTCTTGGATTTATTGCTGATTGGTACGGGTAGCCAAAATGCAGAAAAAGCCCAGCAGGTCATGGAGCAATTTAGTGCCGTTTTGGAATTAGAGAAAAAAGGCAGAGCGGTGTCGCCTACAGAGGCCTTGGGGGAAGCGGCCGTGGTAGATGAAGTGAATGAAAAGCGTAAATTTATCACCAGTAAGATTGAAGATGAAATTGATGATTTAATTCAAACCCAAGTGGACCCATCCGTGGATCGCATCATTATTATTCGGGGCCGAAATTGGAACCCTGGGGTTATTGGAATTGATACCGATCGTCTAAAAGACCGCTTTTTGCGTCCGGCCATGATACTAACCGAATATGATGGATCGGATTATATTCGTGGATCAGTACGTAGTATTCCAACCATTAATATGTACGCCATTATTGATCGGGTCGGTGAAAAGTTTGAGTTAGCGAATGGGGCACCCCTGTTTCAAACGGAAGTGGATACCCAATTTGGGAAACGGATTATTAATGCATTTGGCGGGCATGCCCAAGCCTGTGGATTTACCCTACATAGTAAGAATGTGCCACTGTTTTTGGAATTGGTTCGAGCTGAAATGTCGGAGCTCCCATTGGAGCAATTTGAATATTCGTATGAAATTTTGGATACCATTCAATTTCATCAAATTAACTTTGAGATTGTTAAGAAAATCGATACGTTGGTTCCTTATGGACAGGCTTTTGAATACCCCATTTTTTATTTAAAAGGGTGTTCATTAAGTCGCGGGCGGGCATTTGGTAATAAATACCAAGAAGCACGAACCCCCCACGTTGAGTTTACGGTATCTGAAAGTTTAAACCGTAAGGGTGGTAATGGTCGTCGCCTAGATTCAGTGGGATTTGGACTTTGGGAAAAATATTCTTCGTTGGTCAATACCAATCCGTTTGCCCCATTTGATATTATCTTTTTTATAGAATTGGTTAAAAAAGGACGCGGTAGACAAGCCCGTGATATGCTGAGGCTGAATGTCTTGGACATTCGTCGCTCGGAGGATACCCATGGTATTGGGTCTCGTAAACGAAAGCGTCGTCGCAAAAAAAAGAAGTCAGACCCCCAAATGGCGGATTCAGTATCTAATACATCCTCCGGGAATCCTGCGTAATTGACGGATTGTATAAACTAGGATAGCTTCTTGGCTATCATCTCATTAAAAAAGGGGTTTTTTTTGACGAGTGATAATGGGTATTGGATTAGGCGGTTAAGTGCGGGGGGGCTAATCATCTCCTTTTTGTTGTTAACCGGATGTGGGGCAGCATCGTCGGGCTCTGGTAGTCCACAAACCGTGGTTCCAGCCTCTGCTACAATCGACCCAGAACCAGCACACATGCCGGATGATATTAAATTGGCGTTATCACATTTAAATAATGTTCCCCTTTATTCGGATGCTGTCTTTTTGTCTACATCAACGATGGGGGTTATCTCACCGGTAGTGGTGAGGACTACCACTGTGTTGGGCACCCCATTTCAAGTATCTGCTAGCCGTCGCGATTTTGGTAAAGCATCGTTTTATGGCGTATCGAATATTGATTCCAGACGCTGGCTTGATTTGATTAATAATATGGAATGGGTTGAAAATCTAATTGGAGATTATCAACTCATACGGGTACAAAAATATGAGGGAACATCGGAATCATTTAGTTATACCGTTGGGTTAACCTACCGGCCTTCTTCATTGATTCTGGTGAGTGCCCTGGTAAAAGATGATTATTCAATGATTAATGATGTTGAATCGTTAACCCGACGGATGCTAACCAAGCTGGTATGGTCAAAACAAGGTGCGGGAGACCACATCACATTAAATATGACGATGACAACTGGGGAAATATTGTTTTCGAATGCATCAACGTGTTCGAATCGATTGTTTTCTGGAATTATTCCGTATACGTTAACCATTGCAACCCCATCGAGTTCGAGAACGATTTCGGGAACACTGGTATCATCTGGATGTGAAATGAGTTCGTTTATTTATGACTCAAAAGGACGTGTTGAAGGTCGAATTAGGGTTAGTGACCTATTTAAGGTGAATGTTCAGGCTATTAATCCATCCACGAACGGATGGATTGACTTGTAAATGATGGGGGAGCGTAGGCAAACGAATGGGTGTGTATGAGCACGTTGCCTAACCATAACATTAAATGGGGGCATTAGAACATAAAATGCATCCCCACTCGATGGCTTAAGCCCAATTGTTCATGGCTGGAAACCCCATATTGGATGGATACCCGATCCAATTCCAATGACATTCCCCCACTGGGTCTTAAGCGATTGGTAATATCCGACACCCCCACCACAATCACCACATCG
>SXXA01000077.1 GCA_005791325.1 Actinomycetota bacterium
GCTCTAACCGCCTGAGCTAATCGCCCGTCACCAGAGTAGGTCTATTTTAACTGCTCGTGCTATTCGTGGCAATACCAAGACCCATTTTAAATCCTTTGAACATTGAAACCGCAACCACCCCTGCCCGCTCCACTCGAACAATCGATTCCCCCAATGAAACCTGCTGATACCCATATTGAGTAGCCGTGGCAATTTCTTGGGCAGTTAATCCCCCTTCCGGCCCAATCATCACGACCCAATCCCCATTCGATTGCACCGTTGGCCACATCCCCAAGGGGGCCTCCTCCCATGCCACCACGCGATTGATTGCCTCATTGCACCCCTGTTGCAGGGCCTTTTCCAACGACATCACAGGGGTCACCACCGGCAATTGAGATACCTTCGACTGCATGGCCGCCGATTTAACAATCCGTTCCCAACGATCTTCACGAGATGCTTTACCAATCGATCGAGTGGCCATGACCGGTATGATTCGATGCACCCCACACTCAATTAAGCCTCGAATAATCTCAGAAAATTTATCCCCCTTTGGTAAACATTGAATCACCGTCCAATGCGGCCCTTGATTCCCTGCTAAATGAACCGCCGTCACATTACCCACACCGATTCGATCCGGCGGATGAATCGATATAATTTGGCCTTGCCACACCCCCCCATTCATTGCCCAAGAGACCAACTCACCAACTCGTGTACGCTGCACCACCACCACATGATGGAAGGTATCTGAATCCAAACCCAACATATCCCCATCTACCCAATCTGGAAATAGTCTCACGGTAACAATCGCTTGTTTTGATAGGTCATCGCCCGAATACGGGTTAATACCGCTTGGGTTAGTTGATCTGGCAACGGAACATACCCCAATCGATGGGCATAAACGGGAGCATTGATAATGGCCCATTCCAATAGGTGTGCCAATGCCTTGGCTTGGGCTTTACTACGACCGTTATAGGATTGTTCTGGATAAACCAATATCCAAGTCAACGTTGTGATTGGATACCCATCCGGCGCCAATGTATCGATTAATGACATCCGAAAATCGGATGGAAATTCGCTAGTAATCGCCGATTTAACCGTTGCCAAAGAGGGAAAAATGGAACGGCCAGATCGATTTTGAATGGCCACCACATTTAAACTGGATTGAAGGCTGTATAATAATTCCATATACCCAATTGCACCGTTAATTTGGGATACCAATGCGGCCACACCCGGATTGCCCTTACCACCCAACCCAACGGGCCAATTCACTGCTTTTCCGATTCCAACCTGTTGTTTCCATCGTTGAGAATGCCCAGCCAAAAACGTGACAAACCCATGGGTGGTTCCACTCCCATCCGAACGATGAATCACCGCAATGGGCCAACTAGGCAACCTTACTGACGGATTCAACCGTTGAATATCAGGATGGTTCCATCGACGAATATCCCCCAAATAAATCCGAGCCAGTACCCCCCCACTTAATATTAAACGCGGTTTGCCAGGCAAATTAACCACCACCACCACCGCCCCCAAACAAGTTGGAATATGTAAAATAGGCTGAGAAAAAGTAGCCAATTCCTTGTTGGAAATATACGCATCGGAGGCACCAAAATCAACGGTTTTGGAGCGAATTTGCTTCACCCCCCCCCCAGATCCAATGGATTGATAATTAATGGGAACCCCTGTTTCATCCGTGTAATCTGCAAACATGGTGGAATACAATGGATATGGAAACGTAGCCCCAGCTCCTACCACTTGTTGCATAGCCAGGAGTGGCATTCCACTCCCCATTAATAGTATCAGCACCCATCGCAACATCATTAATCCCTCGATAATCAACCCAATAATTCAAACCCCTCAGGCGACAACATCCAGCCTGATCGGCCATCCACATCCACTCTCAACCCCATTCCACTGATTTGAACCCCTTGGGTGGATAATTCAGGTATCCCCACCCCCTGCATAAACGTTAACGATGAGGTAGGCGTAATAGGCAACATGGCGGCCACCGATTTAACAGTTGGTTTTAAATGAACCATGATGCTCCCCACTTTTCGGGTATAAACGGGTACCTCAACCGGCATAACAACCGGTTTGGGCGATACCACCAACCCTGTTTCCCAATCAATTTGGATGGGAAGCAACATATAAAAGCGTCCCGTCCAAACCCGATACGTCCATTCATCTTGCTTCAAATAAAGCGGTCGAGTATTTGGCATAACAAAGCGATTGGGGAAGCGCTTCACAATTGGGTCTAATATCACCCTAGACTGCCTCAACACACCCGTTTTTTGGGTGCGTATGGCCAATAAATCAAGGGTGGATTGTGGTATTCGACCCGTATAATGGGTAATCACCAAAGCGATTCCCGATCCTGTTTTACCGATAACGGGAATGGCTTCAACCCGATTGGAATATTGGGATTCAGCAAATTCTTGAAAGGGGATATCCAATTTTCGAATGTATAATGGACGCCCCATTTTATCTGTTAATTTAATAGCAAAAACAGCCTCTTTTTGGGTAATGGTATTTTTTGCAAACCGAGTTTGAAGAAAAACCTCGGCACCATTAATAGTGATTGGGCGGGTTGATGAACGAAGCAATAATGTGGAATCGGCGAAAACCCCAACTGAAAAACCAAGTATTAAGAAGATTGTACAACGCCAAATAGCCATGTTTCAAATTCTTTCTGCAAGGTTTTAATCAGTGTCAATTGACGATCCAGCGGACTCACCCAAATACTATAGGCGCGCACCCAATTCGCAACCAGTACATCGGTAAGTAATTGATCACCCACGACAACACTCGACTTTAAATCAATGTTATGCTGTTTGGCATACTCCCTAAGGGCTATCGAACTGGGCTTATTGGCCCGATATAAGCCACGAATACCCAATTGTTTTGCGGCACGTGCCACCCTGTAATGGTCATGATTATTAGAAATCAACCACACATCAAAGCCAATTGATTGGGCTTTACTAACCCAATTCAGCGACCGCAAACTAACATCCCGATACCGAGGGGATAAAATGGTATTATCCAAATCCAATAACAAATGGATATACCCACGATCATACAATGCTTGTAATGGAATATCCTCGATCTGCTGACACCGTAATTGAGGGGTTAACAATGATTGAATAATGCGCCGTTGTTCAGGGTATAACATGCGAACCCGTGGATAGCGTAAGGCGACCCACCAAATCACGAATGGTGGCATCGTGTAGCCTAAATTGAGTAGGGTTGGTTACTAAAAATGCAGTGGAATGGTAAATGGTATCCCAAACAGACAACCCATTTTCAGCAAGGGTTTTACCCGTAGCGGTTAAATCTGAAATGACATCCGACAACCCAGTTAAGGGGGCCAACTCAATCGCGCCATACAGTTTAACCAGTTGGGCCTTCATTCCCAATTTACGACAATAATCGGCCGTTGCCTGAGGGTATTTGGTTGCAATGCGAATTCCGTGATGCAATTGGGTGTTGGAAGAATGAGCCAAGCCTGCGATAACCAACTGACACGCCCCAAAACCCAAGTTTAGCAATCGAATCAAATGAAGATCATGTTCCATTAACACATCATGCCCCACAATGCCCACATCTGCTGCGCCCATGGCAACATAAACAGGAACGTCCCATGGCCGCACTTGCAACAAGCGAAATGCCCCTGTTTGATCTTCGATAAACAAGCGTCGTGATTGTAATTCGGCCCGATCAAAATGAATACCGGCTTGTGCCAACCGTGGTAAGGCTTGATCGAGTAAATATCCTTTTGAAACAGCCAGCGTGAGTGTCATCGGTGATCAAGAATATCATTGAGATGAATGGCGAACCCAACCGCGGGTGTGGATAAACCAAAGCGCCCCATTAATCCATCATACCGACCACCGGTGGCAATGGGACGACGATAACCGGGCGCCATGACCGTAAAAACAAAGCCTGTGTAATAAGAGAGAGTGGGGACCAAGCCCTGGTACAAATACACGCGATTTGAATAAGACTTAGATTGAATGGAATGAAAGAGCGATTCTAAATCGGGAATCCCTTGTGCAAGGTCAATACCTCCTCGTTTTGGTAACCAGCCCAATGTTGAGTAATCACCGGAGAGCAAGGCTTGCCGGTGGGTAACGGATAGCGTTTGAGTCAGTTGAACGTGCCCAATATCGATGGCCAAATCTTGAATACCGAGTTGTGATAATTGATGAATACACAAGTCTAGAATGGCAGTATCGGCATGGGGCCCCGATTCACCGATCCACTCGCACCCGGCCTGAAACTGCTCAATGGCATCCCAATCGTGAGCCGGACGACGAAAAATGGGGGCACAATAATAAACCTTAACAGGTAATTGATGGCTCATTCGGGAGGCAACCAAACGAGCAATGGGGGTGGTGTGATCGGGGCGCAAAATTGCGTCGGGAACATCGGGGTGGTGTAAGGGTAAAACAGAAGGCAGGAGGGAATCATCCAAGCCTGGTATGAGTGATTTTAAATCATCGATTACGGGGGTACGAACGGCGAGGTAGCCAGCAGATTCGAAGCCATCGGCGAGTTGGCGCGTTAGTGTATGATGGTGGTGGGCTTCAGATGGATTCAATTCGTATACCCCGAATGGGGAAAAAGGTGTCATGGGTTTAGGTTATACCATAAAACAAGGCATGCAAAAAAGTGATTTTTAAATAACATAGGGTGTGGGATGGGTTGTAATGTGGGCACTCCGCACCTAACCTCGCCGAAGGTGGTGTGATTGGGACCCCTCCCCGCCCCTCCCCAAAGGGGAGGGGCTTATGGGATAGCGGGTGCTGCACACCCGCGCCTAGCCTTAAGGACTCTTCCCTCAACCCGATGGAGCAACCCTATTGTATGGGGTTGTAAGGGACCATTGGCTCCTTATTATGGGCTCCTAAGGCTTCGTCCCGCTAAAACGTTCCCAATGGCTTACTCGTGCTAATACCGCCCCAAGCCGAACAGCCCACTGAAAGGGGGGTTCAAGCGGTGCTGGGGCACCACCAACACCATCTGGGAGAGTTCCGAATCTTACCGGCACACCCTTTTTCCGTTGACCATTTTCGACACTGAACGACTCATCATCCCAATTCCCAGTCTGACCATCCATCTGAAGGGTGGGTTCAAGCGGGACTGGGGCACCACCCACACCATCTTGGAGAATCTCGAATCTTCCCGGCACACCCTTTTTCGGTTGACCATTTTGGACACTGAACGACTCATCATCCAAATCATCCAAATCATCCAAATTATACACCCAATGCTCAGTCTGAGCAGTCCTCTGAACGGTGGGGTCAAGCGGGCCTGGGGCACCACCCACACCATCTTGGAGAATCTCGAATCTTCTTGGCACACCCTCATCAGGAAAAATCGATCCCTGCTTCACCGAAAGACCATCTTCATATAAAATAGGAGACGAAGCAAACAGATTGATGTGATTCTTTACACTGGGATAATCAGCAGCTAATTCAAGAAACTCTCGAATAAATTCCTGATTACCCTCAACTGTGCGGTTAGAAGAAACTAACAACGCAATAAACACGCGAAGACACTTTATAAATGGAGACAACTCCAGCATCCCAAGTTTATACTTGTCTGCTTCTTTTGTTGAGTTTGAAGTGCCGTCCAGCAGCACATTCTTATGTTTTTTATCTCCTTTTGTTGCGAGTCGCGTTATAAATATCTTTAAGATGTTATCCCTATCACTTTTTGTTATGCCTGTATCGAATATAAGTCTCTTGAGAAGCAGGGCCTTTTCTTCAATCACACCCTTTTCAGAACGCCTTTTAAAAAGATCATCGAATTCTTTGTTTACAACTTGTAAAAGTTTTTCCCCTGTAGGACATCCATTTGTAACAAAGGATTCAGTTAAAGACCTATCATCCAAACTTTGTAAACGTTTTAGCCCTCTAGTCAATCCCGTTGTATTTGGGGGACAGAAAGACTGTTGTGATGACACGAATTTAATACGTTGAAGATGCATTATAAACCTCCATAACCACTTCTAAAACCCATTAATGGGTATGTAAAATGATTTTTAATTGTATTTAAAAAATAGGGATAATAGAAAAAGGAGAAAATATCGTA
This sequence comes from Actinomycetota bacterium, assembly GCA_005791325.1. GTDB lineage: Bacteria > Margulisbacteria > Marinamargulisbacteria > SXXA01 > SXXA01 > SXXA01. The sequence goes on from SXXA01000077.1 coordinate 6,073, forward strand.
ACAAACAAAATGTAAAAACGAAGTAAATATAAAAAAGAGATAATACGGATGGAACGGAACGGTAAGATGAGAATGATCAACTGAAAGATGAAATAATACTTAAAAACCAAATTAATAGAACTATCACCATTATCAATATTTAAATGAATAGTCTATTATATTAATTGTTTTTAAAATTATAACTAGTTTAAAATCAAACCGTGTATTTTTCAACCCGTTATTTTGCAATACCAATGGAGTATTCAAACCATGCCACCTACATGACGTCTATCTAGGTTTCACAGGCAAAAAAATGGGTATGTTGTAACTATGCCCATTCACACACGGAGTCAACATGCCCCAGCGCGTGAACCATCCGATGGGTTCACCCATCGACACCATTGCGATCCTTCTTATTTACCTCGATACGATTCGTCCATCGATTGTTGATGCTATTCTTTACCCCCTTTATAATCATCACCGCTTTAAGTAAACTTCAAACCGTGTTATTACACAGATTCAGCAACATGTTAGCCAAGCCGTCACACCCGTATTGGCGTCATTACCACACTTGCCTTCGAACAAGCGTATTAAATGGTTATTCGAATGGGAACATGACTCACCCGGCACCTTATACCAACCATTTCCCAATCATTTCCAAAGGTAGTGGGCACTCCGTGCCCACTATTACAACCCCACCCTAACCCTCCCCTAAAGGGGAGGGAATATGAATTGAAATGTGGGGACCTTCGGTCCCCACACCCCTGGACCAAGGGCTTCGCCCTTAGGTACCAAGGGGCCATCCCTTTGGAATGTTAAAGGGGCGTAGCCCATTTGAGCGGGCGTGGGTGCGTAGCACCCACCACATTAAATTAGAGGGGGGGTTGAAGAACCAAAAAATAAATATAGACCATCAAAATTAAACAATCATTCATTCTCGCCAAGGGGCCAAATACCCCCTTTGAACCCTATCAATAGCCCCCGAGATGTTGAACGGGCTTCGCCCCGTCAAGGTAGTGGGCACTCCGTGCCCACTATTACAACCCCACCCTAGCCCTCCCCTAAAGGGGAGGGAATATGAATTGAAATGTGGGGATCTTCGATCCCCACACCCCTGAACCAAGGGCTTCGCCCTTAGGTACCAAGGGGCAATCCCTTTGGAATGTTAAAGAGGCGTAGCCCATTTGAGCGGGCGTGGGTGCGTAGCACCCACTATTCAATCCCCAAGTAAAGCACCCCTCTAAATATAAAACATCTCGGTACCTGCCATCTGATTTTTCCGCTCCAATAATAATTGAAGCGTCTCTTGCATTAATACCGAGTTGGTTGCCTCATACACATCCCCCATTAATGACCGTATCATACACGGCGTATGGTGTTCACATTCTTCACACACGGTTCCATCTTGTAAACACGCAACCGGTGCCATCGAACCTGATAATGCACGAATCACCTCTGCAATCCGTATATCCTGCGGTGACAACCGTAAAAAATAACCGCCCCCCTGCCCTTTTTTACTGTCTAAAATATAACTTTTTTTGAGCTCTAATAAAATTAATTCCAAAAACTTCTTCGGAATATGCCCCAACCGAGCTATATCCGCAATCACCATCGGATTATCTTGGTTCCTCGCCAAAATCTCCAAGGCCATTAAGGCATATTTTGCTTTTTTTGTAATCATGCCATCGATGCCAATTCAGATACGGGCGGACAACTACAAATTAAATTGCGATCACCATACGCACCATCCACCCGCGCCACATGCGGCCACCATTTTGATCCACCCGGCCCCCCCTCCGTCATCGCCACACGCCGTGAATACACATGTTGCCAATCATCCGAACATACCTCTTGTACCGGATGGGGTGCGTTTTTGAGGGGATTATCCTCTCCCCACTGTCCCACCTCAATTAAACGAATTTCCTCACGTATCGCCAATAATGCATCGCAAAATCGGTCTAACTCCGCTTTGGATTCACTTTCCGTCGGCTCTATCATCATGGTGCCAGCCACCGGAAAAGATACCGTGGGAGCATGAAACCCATAATCCATCAACCGCTTGGCCACATCATCCACCGAAATATCTGCTGACTTTTTAAATGCCGTTAATTGGATAATTAATTCATGTGCGACCCACCCCGATGGCCCCGTAAATAATATGTCATACACATGCTGAATACGGGATTTAATATAATTGGCATTCCAAATGGCTTTTTTGGTGGCGCGTGTTAACCCATCACTCCCCAATAATCGGGCATACGCATACGAAATCAATAAAATACTCGCCGACCCCCAAGGCGCCGCTGACACCGGACCAATCGCCGTTGACTCACCCTGAACCAGTGGATGCCCCGGCAAATAGGGGACCAAATGACCCCGCACCACAATCGGCCCCATTCCCGGACCACCACCACCATGCGGAATGGCAAACGTTTTATGTAAATTAATATGGCACACATCCGCACCCAATCGCCCCGGAGATGTTATCCCCACCTGAGCATTCATATTCGCCCCATCCATATACACCTGCCCCCCCGCATCATGAATCCACCCACAAATACTCTGAATCTTCGCCTCAAATACCCCATGCGTAGATGGATAAGTAACCATCAATACACTCAGTCGATCTTGATATTGTGCAATATGGCGTTGTAAGTCTTGGGTATCAATATCACCCGACTCATCACATCGCACCACCACAATTTTTAAACCCGCCATCGCCGCACTGGCTGGATTGGTGCCATGCGCAGAGGAAGGAATTAAGGCCACATCCCGATGCCCCTGCCCTATTGCTGTTTGATACGCCCTAATGACCATTAAACCAGCATATTCCCCCTGTGAACCCGAATTAGGTTGCAAGGACACCCCATCTAATTCCGTAACATCACGCAATATGGCAGCCAGTCGATCAAATACTTGGTGGTAACCAGCCGCTTGGTGCAATGGGGCAAACGGATGCAGGCATGAAAAAGCACGCCAAGATACCGGCATCAAAGCCGTCACCGGATTTAGTTTCATGGTACACGAACCCAATGGAATCATGGCCGTATTTAATGCCATATCCTTGGATGCCAATCGATGCATATACCGCATCATATCCATTTCAGTATGGTACATCTGAAATACCGATTGGGTTAAAAACGAGGTCTGCCGACGTAACCCATTGGGAATGGCCATCGGACCCGATTGTAACACCGACGGGGTTTGCCCCAACGCCTTGGCCAACACATCGCATAACCGCTGAATCCCCTCCGGTGAACTCGTTTCATCCAAGGTAAACCCAATCATGGTATCCCCCACTCGACGCACATTCATCCCATTGGCTTCTGTCAGCCGACATACCGCATCCACTTGCTGCGTTGTCATGAATACCGACACCGTATCAAAAAAATGACCGCCTCCCAATTGAAACCCCCACTGGGTCAATTGCAATGCCAATGCAGTGGTTAATTCATGAATCCGTTTCGCTATTCGCAAAAGTCCATCGGGCCCATGGTAAATACAATAAAAGGCAGCCATCACAGCCAATAGTGCCTGGGCAGTACATATATTCGACGTGGCCTTCTCTCGACGAATGTGTTGCTCACGGGTTTGTAATGCCATCCGATACGCCGGCTGTCCCAATCGATCTTTGGAAAGCCCAATAATACGTCCCGGTAATTGGCGAACCAACTCCTGCGTCGTGGCAATAAAGGCCGCACTTGGCCCCCCATATCCCAAGGGAACCCCCAATCGCTGGGCCGATCCCACCGCAATGGTGGCCCCCCATTCACCCGGTGGGGTTAACATGGTTAACGACAATAGCTCACAATAAGCCACCACTTTTACCCCCCATTCCATACACCGTTTGGTTAAAGACGACGGGTCGCTTAATACCCCCCATCCATTCGGATAATCAATTAATACACCAAACACCCCCAACAAATTCGGTACGTTGTCTGGTAAATACTCTTCAATCACAATACCCAACGGGGTTGCCCGCAATTGTAATACCGCTTTAACATGTGGAAACAAGGTATTTGGTATCAAAAATTGGGTTTGGGACAGATCCGTTCGAACACGAAATAACATGGTCATGGCCTCTGCCGTGGCCGTGGCATCATCTAATAACGAGGCATTGGTGATCGGCAGGCCCGTTAAATCGGTAACCACCGTTTGAAAATGAAACAACGCTTCCAATCGCCCCTGTGATATTTCGGCCTGATACGGGGTGTAGGCCGTGACCCAACTGGGATTTTCAAAACACTGTCGCTGGATGACACTGGGGGTATGACATCCATAAAACCCCATTCCAATGTAAGATGTTGCCACCTGATTATGGGTCGAAAGCTCATCCAGTTCCAGCAACAACTCTGCTTCAGAAATAGGGGGAGTATGGGTTAAAGGGGGTCGATGAATGGTGGATGGAAGGGCTTGTTGAATCAGCGCATCAGGCGATTCAATCCCCATCACAGCCGCCATGGCGGTGATATCTGAAAGGGGGGCACCAAGATGTCGATCCAAAAATGAAAGGGGTTGGGTAAATGATGCCATAAACACTCCTTAACAAACAATAATGGTATGATGGTATCACAATGCGCAACCTGATTGAACCATATGATATTTCAAATGAACGATGCGACACCAATGATTGAATAGGTGGTAAGTATGATTAAATGTGATATGGTAAGGAGATGGATTCGTCAAGCAACACACAGCCTCATGTGGCCATTACGGATTTAATTAAACAACGTCATTGGACTGGGTTGCGCCACATGTGTAGCCAATTGGATCCGGGTATTTTAGCGGATGTAATGGAAGAATTGTCCCCAGCCGACCAAGCCTTGTTATTTAGGTTATTGCCCAGGGATTTTGCCACTGAAACCTTCGAATTTTTAGAAACTGATGCCCAAGCCCAATTACTTAAAAGCCTAGGGCAACGTCATGTTGCCTTACTTCTTAATGAAATGTCTCCGGATGATCGCACGGCGTTGCTCGAAGAATTGCCCGGCCCCATGGTGAAACAACTCATGGAATTATTAACCCCCACCGAGCGGCAAGTGGCCCAAACGTTATTGGGCTATCCTGACCATAGCGTTGGCCGGGTGATGACCCCCGATTACATTGATATTCGACCCGATTGGACCGTTCAAACGGTCCTCGATTACATCCGCATCAACGGACGTGACAAAGAATCGTTGGACGTTATTTACGTCACCGATCAATCGGGAAAATTAATGGATGACCTACGCATTAAAGAACTATTAATTGCCCCCTTGGACGCAGAAATTGGGGGGATGATTAATCATTCTTTTGTATCGTTAAGTACCAATATGCCCCAAACCGATGCGGCGGCCATTTTCACCAAAACAGCACGATCGGCCTTGCCAGTAATCGATACCGATGGGTTTTTGGTGGGAATGGTAACCGTAGATGATGTATTGGATATTGTCGAAGAAGCCGATACCGCAGATATTCAAAAATTGGGTGGATCGGAGGTGTTGGATGACTCGTATATGGACACCTCCATTTGGTCGTTGGCTAAAAAACGTGGGCGATGGTTGGTGGTGTTATTTTTAGGTGAAATGTTAACCGCATCTGCAATGGGCTTATTTGAATCGGAAATTGCCAAAGCGGTGGTATTGGCTCTATTTATACCCCTTATTATTAGTTCAGGTGGGAATTCAGGGTCTCAGGCTGCCACAATCATTGTTAGGGCCATGGCATTGGGGGAAGTAAAACAACGTGACTGGACTGCGGTATTTAAACGAGAAATTGGTACTGGCTTGTTATTGGGTGGTATTTTGGGATCGATTGGTTTTTTGCGGATTATGGCGTTTGGTTCGTTGTTTAATGCATACGGACAACACGCTTTTTGGGTAGGACTAACCGTTGGATTGGCCTTGGTGGGGGTGGTAATGTGGGGAACGATTTGGGGTGCCATGCTACCTTTTTTATTACGGCTAATTAAAGCAGACCCCGCCACCTCATCCGCCCCGTTTGTTGCGACGGTGGTCGATGTCACGGGGCTTTTGCTTTATTTTTCGATTGCCAAAGTGATTTTGGGTGGTGGGGGACTCTTGTAAGAGTGGGTCTGATTCTTGCAACAGGGTCAATTGATCCCGTAAGGCAGCTGCCAACTCAAAGTCCAAGCGATTAGCGGCGTCGGTCATGTCACGCTTGAGTTGTAAAATGCGTTCGGGTAAATGAGCGGGGGAATCGAGATGGGCATGAATGAGGCGGGTGGTGGCCTCTTTTCGTTCTTTGTCACGAATATCAACCGCTTTTTTAATAATAGTCTGGGGTACAATATGATGGGCTACGTTATGGGCTTCTTGTAAGGATCGTCGTCGATTGGTTTCTTGAATGGCGAGGTTCATGGCCGTACTCAAAGAATCGGCGTATAACACCACACGACCGTTGGCATTTCGGGCGGCTCGTCCAATGGTTTGAATTAACGATCGTTCATTACGCAAAAACCCTTCCTTATCCGCATCCATAATGGCCACCAAACTCACTTCAGGTAAATCCAATCCCTCTCGCAATAAATTAACACCAACCAGTACATCGTATTTACCGGCACGGAGGTGATGCAAAATATCAATTCGATCCAACGATTGAATATCAGAGTGTAAATAACAACCTTTAATGCCTTTATCATCCAGATATTGACTTAATTCTTCAGACATTGATTTGGTGAGGGTGGTAATTAAAACACGTTCGTTGCGTTGAATCACGGTTTGAATTTCCCCCATTAAATCATCAATTTGATATAAAGTGGGCTTAACCACCACAATCGGGTCAAGTAGGCCAGTGGGTCGAATCAGTTGTTCCGTGAGCCAATAATCCGACCATACACGGGGTGAATCGGGGGAACGAGGGGGGGCATCACCCTTACGGCATCGATCCAGTTCATAGGGTCCGGGTGTGGCACTCACATAAACCCGTTGGCCCACCTTTGTTTCGAATTCAGACAGGGTAAGGGGGCGATTGTCGATGGCAGATGGCAAGCGAAACCCAAAGTCAACCAGTGCTTGTTTACGGGCCCGATCACCGGCCGACATCCCTTTCACTTGGGGCATACTAACGTGGCTTTCATCGATAAAGGTAATAAACTGAGATGGAAAAAAATCGAGCAATACGCCGGGGGGGGTACCTTTGGCGCGTTTGGATAAGTGACGTGCATAATTTTCAATCCCCTTGCAATATCCAATTTCGGCCATCATTTCCAAATCATAAATGGTTCGTTGAGATAGACGTCGGGCCTCAAGCTCTTTTCCTAAGGACATCAGTTCATCCACACGATGGTTTAATTCTTCCCGAATGGCGGTCATGGGGCCGGTCATATCATCCATAACCACATAATGGGTGGCAGGAAAGATGGCCAATTCAATATGGGTTGCCAGTTCATGTCCATTCATTGGGTCGACGGATTGAATTGATTCCAATTCATCCCCAAAAAAAGTAAGACGAATTAAGTGGTCGGCCCAAGAGGGAAAAATATCAATGATTTCGCCTTTAATACGATACCGCCCAGGGGTTAATTCAACGTCATTGCGTTCATATTGAATCAGATCCAATTGCAACAAAAAGGATCGTCGGGATAGTCGTTGTCCGACCGAGAGTTGAATAACCCCTTTTAAATAGTCTTCAGGGAGGCCCAATCCGTAGATGCAGGATACAGAGGCTACAATAATGACATCAGAGCGGGTGAGAAGGGATCGGGTGGCGGCGTGACGGAGGCGTTCAATTTCTTGGTTGGTTTGGGCTTCTTTTTCGATATACACATCCCGGGATGCAATATAGGCTTCTGGGCGATAATAATCGTAATAAGAAATAAAATATTCGACGGCATTATGGGGAAAAAACTCTCGAAATTCGGCACATAATTGGGCGGCGAGGGTTTTATTATGGGCTAGGATCAAAGTGGGTCGATTGAGTGTGGCGATGATATTGGCCATTGAGAATGTTTTACCGGAGCCGGTTACCCCCATCAAAATTTGTTCTGGCACACCATTCTGTATATTGGTAGAGATGGTATGAATGGCATGGGGTTGA
>SXXA01000078.1 GCA_005791325.1 Actinomycetota bacterium
CCCCCACTTAGCCTTATTGGCTAACGTCAGGCGATTGACAATCATTCGATTTGACACCACCCCATCACCAACCACATCCATTAACGTGGTTGCCCCTAAATTGGGCTGATTGATTCCAATCCGAAGGGGGGAATTTTGAATACGCATACTGGAAGTACCCACTACCAAGGATGTCCGATTGATTGTAACGGACCCCGCCTGTATATTTCTTGCCCATCCACTTCCAATGACATATAAAGAATGGCTTGCACTTAAAATACCCACCCCCATTTTTCCTTGATTCACCGATATTAAACCAACCCCCATGTCAGCCCGAATGTCCCCTCTTTCGATACTCGCGTCACCATTAATTACCATATTTAAGTAATGATCTTTATTAATCAACATATGATCGATGTCGCCAGTCAGATTTCCCGTACTCCATACATTTCCCGAAAACATGTTCCCTGAAATTATTACATCTCCGGATACCGATAACGTAGCAGATTCCCCCGAACCTAATCTGACCTGCTTCGCCTCATTATCAAGCATTACCCACGCATTGGCATCCCCATTTAAAATTGATAATCGATTTGAAATGGTTAATCGGTTGGTGGTCGTATGGCCTCGGATGATACCCGAACCCAGCACATCCAAGGCTTCATTGGGAATAATCCCCACACCCACACCTAGTTCGGTGGTGTTAAACCATCCTAGATGGGCTTTTATGGTATCTGGCACCACCATTCGTTGAACGGTGACTGAATTGGCAGCTGCACCCCCAACGACAACGAGGGCCATGGTGGGTGTAGCGCGATTAATCCCTACCCCGCTTGATGTAATAACCAGCACCGATTGCGGTGGATTAACCAACCATTGCAATACCCTGACCCCCTTTCCTGATACCTTACTTTGAACATTGGCATTACCCACAATATGAAGGGCCTCTAGCGGCTCCTTGGTCCCAATCCCAACGCTATCATTCCAATACCTAGATACAAATAGCCCCCTTGCATCTAATTCATTCGCCGTCAGAGTCGTTAGGGTTACATTTCCACTAACCAACCATTGCCCCGATAATGACAATGCGTTCTCAGGTAACTGATGAATACCCAATCCGGTTGAAACAACACCCCATGGGTCTGTACCAAACAACCCTTTTTGATTAAATCGGGTACGTAAGGCTACATCCAAAACAAAGCGTGGGTCAGCAGTTCCCACGCCCACTCGGTTTCTGGTAATGGTTAATAGCCCCGAATTAATGTGTTGAGCCACCATCTCATAGCCTGATAATTCCCCCATTGACCGCATGCTACCAACGACATCCAGTGCCTTTATGGGGACACGCCCAAGGCCAAGCCCAAGTGGTGTTACAACCCAAGCCAATCCCCCAACTGACCATTGGTTGGCAACAAACAACTCATTGAGCACAGCCATTCCATTCGCAATCCCATCCCCTGTCATAACCAGCCCTGGGGCAGGTGACCGGTTCAAGCCCACCCCATTACTCTGAATGGATAATAACCCATTACCCAAAACGGCTCCCGCATTCACGGTTACTTGTCTTATCCATGCTTGATTATCGATGGTTAATACGCCGTTTACATCCAATGTCGTCGTAGGCTCCCGATCAATCCCAACCCCTTTACCCAAACTAGCGTTCCATAAACCGTTATAAATATTGATCGATTGATTTAAAACCAACGAATCCAAATTAAACCCACCATCAACAACCAGCTCCCCACGTAAACGTATCGGTGTTTCAATTTGATCTGTGCCCAAAATAAGTCGATCCGCACTCACGCGTCCCGCGCCACCTACGTTCATCCATCCCGACACATTGGTATCTCCCGAAAAGGATAATGGGATCATTGGCACCCCATGTAATACTTGGGGAGATCCGGTTAAATCACCCAATTCCTTGATACGAATGACTGCGTTAGCTGTCAGGGACTGCCCAATTGTCATTTTACGATTGGCACTAACTCCCTCCAATCCAACCACCGCACTCACCCTCATTGACCCCGATACCCCAACATCTTCCAATAAAGGCCGACTCCATTCTCCAAATTGAACCTGTTTGGGTAACACCAGACCCCCATTTGGGATACTGACTTTTGTTGAACGTAAAAACCGATCCAAAAACAATTGTTTAAATACCATATCACTTTGTGTTGATAGGCTACGACTAAGCCCCAATTGGATGCTTCCCGCTCCGAATACAAAACGAATATCGCTTGACTCACTATCCAAGCGCCCCATTTGGGGTAATTCTCCGGTACGCCCAATTAATAAGTGGCCTTTGAGTGTGATTGCAATGGGGGCGACAGTCGACTCATTACCAACCAATACCGCCCCCTTTGGAATCAAGCTACTGGACATCCCCCCCTTATCTAGTGGCAGAACCGTTTGAACATTTTCAACCAACAGGCCCGTAACCGCTGCCGCATCCCCTTTAAAATAGGAGCCCGACATCATGCCTTGTATCAACACTGGCGTTGCCCCCCCTCCCACCCATTCACCGGATGTGTATACTCCCGATGGACGACTCGTTAAAATCCGATTGTATAATACAAAATCATGGCCCGCTCCCCATGGTTTTAAACGGATCATCTCCACCGATTGGTTTTGACCATACCCACTTATTTTAAACTTAATCCCCTCACGATTGACCGTATTATCCGTTAATTCTCCCCCCATTTGCATCATGACCGACTGAAACACCGGTGTCGCAATATCCCCAACAGAAACCAATGCAGTGGGTCTCAAACTAGCCAATCCAATTCGTCCATCGCCACCGGCTTCTATTATTAATGGTTGACTTTCAACCGTTGTAATGGGATAGGGTCCCAAAAACTGAAATTGCCCGATTATGCTACGATCGCCAATGGGATTAATTAATCCAATGGTTTCTAGCTTGGTGTAATAGCGATTATCAAATGTCACCATTGAGGCAGATGTAATACGCCCAATTGAATCAAAGTATAATGACTTTATACCATCCCCAGCCACCACGTTAATACTCGGTTTTTGAAACCCCATATGGGAGATTAGCCCTTGATCCGGATCCCAATTTAAGAAAGCACCCCTAATGCTAGACTGCCTTGCTTTTAATGCCCCCCCCATCATAATGGCATGCTTGGAAAGCCCCAATGATTCTAGACCCCCATTTTGATTGGTAATGATTACCTCTTGATAAGGCCACCCAACGTATTCCAACCCACCCTTGTACAACGGCATGCTGGCATAATGATGGGATAAGTTAATAAGGGCAGACCCATCCCCCACGAAATACCCAGCGGATTTTAGTGGAACATTGTCGCCAATATCCAAGGCAACCCATCTTTCCCCGTTCCATCCTTCAAGCCCGCTGTCCCCATATCGGATCACACCAGACACCGCATTGTCACTATCTTTGACTCGAATGGCACCATTTACATCCAAACGGGTACTCGGTGTCGGCTGTCCAATTCCAATCGCAGGTGCGCTTAGTATTAAATCCCCCCCCAATGTCCCAATTAAGTCGGTACCATTTAATGATAGACCCTTACTTAAACCCGTTGTACCCGTCTTGGCCAAATACTGATTTTGAGTGGTGATATAATACCCGCCCCAATTAGACTCGCTCATATTAATTATATTGCCCATAAAATCCAATGAAAGTAATGACACCATACCAAAGCTACCCATTTCCAACTTGGTTGACTGAGTAAGTTGGGATAACGCAATGATCATTTGATTTTCCTTTGGACGTTGAATCATTAACCCCCGATTCACAGACACCTCCACACCAAACCCCGCCAAAGATTGCCCAAGCAACTGGCCTAAATTGAGTGTACTCCCCTTCAGCCCAGTTTGGTCGGCGATGACAAACCCGTTCAAGGATGCCATGCCCCCACCTTGTGACAGCAATAG
>SXXA01000079.1 GCA_005791325.1 Actinomycetota bacterium
CTAGCCATCGACAATTCAATCGGAATCGATGCTGCCGAGGTATTCCCCACCGCTTGAATCGATGACAAGATTTTTTGACTTGGAATTCCCAACGTCTCCATCACTTGGTCGATAATACGCTGATTGGCCTGATGCGGCACAAACCACTGAATATCATCCCACGTTAACCCTGTTTCCTCTAATGCAGTTCGAATCGCCGACACAATCGCTTGAATGGCCACCTTAAACACAGACCGACCTTCCATTTGAATAAAATGCCCCCCACTATCAATAACATCGTGGGATAATGGCACCTTAACCCCACCCGACGGAATCTGGAGAATTCCCCCCCACTCCCCATTGGCATACAATCGGGAATACAACACCCCACGCCCCAAAGTGGGACCCAATACGACAGCTCCCGCCCCATCACCAAACAACACACACGTCCGTCGATCCGACCAATTCACCCACCGTGATAAGGCATCCGCCCCAATAACCAATGCATGGGTGACTTGCCCTGTGGCGATAAACTGGGTGGCCACACTCAAGGCGTACACAAACCCCGAACAAGCCGCACCCAAGTCAAATGCAGCCACCGAAGGTAACTGTAACCGATGTTGCACCAAGCAGGCCGTAGAAGGAAACCCCAAATGATCCCCTGAAGTGGTGGCAACAATCACCATTCCAATTTGATCGGCTGACACGCCACTCATACCCAACACCTGTTGCCCCGCTTGTACGGCCATATCCGCCGTTGTTTCCGTATCCACCACATGCCGATATTCAATACCCGTTCGTGACATCACCCACTCATGACTGGTATCAATCCCGCGTTGTTTTAAATCCTCGTTACTTAAACGCAAGGGAGGCAAATAATGGGCGGCCGCCATCACCCCTGCTCGCTTCATGTTAAACTCGATTGTAATTGGGATACCAAATTGCCGCGCACACACCGATGGGCTTGCATAATGGCATTACAAATGGCAGTGGCGTCCGACCGGCCATGGGCAATAACAACCACCCCATTAACCCCTAATAACGGAGCCCCGCCATATTCTCGATAATCATAGCGGGCTTTAAATTTTTTCAAAAATGGGGCCAACAATAACAAACCCAAAAGGGTTCTCAAGGATCCCCTGGCCTCTGTCTTAAAAAAGTCAAAAAATAAATCAGCCACCCCTTCACCAAATTTCAGCATCACGTTACCCACAAACCCATCGGCGACAACCACATCTGCCGCCCCATTAAACAGCTGCTTCCCCTCCACATTCCCTATAAATGGCAACTCACTTTGGGTTAACCCCACATGCACCGCTTGGGTACGCTGATCCCCCTTGCTGGTTTCTTCACCAATATTTAATAATCCCAACGTTGGCTGAGAAATCCCCAACGCAACTTTAGCGTAAGCCAAACCCAATCGGGCAAATTGCATCAAATGAGAGGGCTTACTATCCACACTGGCTCCCATATCCACCATCACGAATGGATTGCGCTTTCCCGGAAAAATAGTGGCAATACAAGGCCGTTCAATACCTGAAATTCGCCCCAAATCAAGGGTGGCCGCCATCATCACGGCTCCCGTATTACCAGCTGACACAAACGCATCGGCCGCCCCTTGCTTTAGCAAGCCCAATCCCACTCGGATCGATGACTGGGGCTTGTCTTTAAAGGCCCGCGCAGGGGTCTCTCCCATATCCACGACCTGAGGGGCATCCACACACACAATGCGAGAACGGCACTCAACCGGCATATCCTTCAAAAACGCATGCACCGATTCAATTGGGCCGGTTAATTGAATGGCAAGTGACGGCTCTTTAGACAAGGCCTCCAGAACCCCTTTAACAACCACCAAGGGTGCATCGTCGCCCCCATATGCATCCACGACGATACGCGACAAGGAAATTACTCGCTAGCTGCTAAGTCGTTAGAAGGTGCGTTGTTTGATGCGGAGGAGGTCAATATAACCGGCCGTCCCTTATAAAACCCGCATACTGAACATACAAAATGAGGTCGTCCTAAGGCATTACACTCTGGGCACGGACGCAAATTGGGAACAACGATTTTCCATCGAGCCGTTTTCATCCGCTTTTTAGACTTTGACCGACGCTTTTTTGGTACTGGCATATTATTTTCCTTTCAACCACCCATCACGATGAGCAATTGTATACTCATCAAGTATTTCTCTTAAAATAAAGAAACACTGTTTTAATCTAATGGTTGAAGATAATAAAATCCAGCTTGGTCACTGTCAAGTCACGGCTTTCCCAAAATGGGTTACCCAAAAGTCAGAATTGCCGTTCAAAATTAGTCTATATGTTAGCATTCTCCACATTCAAAACCATCGGCAAATCTATCGATTATTGAATAATGCGAATGATACCGCGTGGGGAACTTACGTGATACTCCGATCCATATCCACTTTGAACAAAATTGGGTAACGTTTCCATGTTACCAATCCTGACCCGAACGTCATAGGTCCCACTTGTCTTGACCACAACCGTTAAAACACCTCCCTCAATCTTGCCCCATTCATTAATGCCATCTCCAACCTCTGCCACATGTCCATTTAAAGATTCGTTCACCCTAAATTGGTTGGCACCTTCTTGACAAACCACCCTAAAGGAATACCACGTAACCTCCCCACCCGGTGTATTCGAAATTGGGGTCCCATATCCACTCGGTGTTGTTCTGGGATTCGCATTAAAAACACCCCCCTCATACCCCAGTGAATTATAAATTTCATCAGCGCGATCATCCATTATTAAAATGTTGTATTGACCAGGCGACTCGGTAAACACTTTTAAAGTTGAGCCCTCTATTGTTGCCCACGCTTCGTCCCACGCCGAATTGACGGGACTGACTTGAATAATGGCATTACCACGGTTCATATCAGCCATGTAACTGGGTAGTGGGAATTGATTTTCACCAGTATTACCACAGGTCACTTGCAAGGCATACAAGTTGGCACCCACGCCTGGGGTTTGGACGGAATAATGACGAAGACGAGTACCTTGTGACTGTTTAACGGCATTGGGATGGGGGATATCCGTGGCAAATATTCCTGATTGAAGCTCTCGATCCACCTGCATCGACTGTAAATAAGATACTGGTTCGCTACTTGATCCCCTGTTATAAAATTGATTGAGCCCACTATCGTCCCCATCAATATTGAGTGAATAGACCCGATCTGATGACAGTATATTGGGACTCGCACTGTTCATGCCCGCCACAAAAAATCGAGGGTAGGCAAACATAATCGGATTCTCATTTGCCAGAGATACATTGGTGGTGGCCCAAGCGCAAGTGGGCTCAAAAAAACGTAAATTATCATCTTTAATCGTCCCAACTGACCAAAAATCCCACAATGTGTCAACTGCTTTTACAAAATATTCATCATCTGCGTAGCCCAGCCAAGGATTAGACTCCATACCCATATGCCCCGTAATAAAGGGTGTGGTGCTCCAATTAAGGCCCTGAGGATTCTTTAAATCATATGTAAACAAATGAACCCCCACCATTTGTTTCATAAAATGATCGGTTGGATACGATGATGAAA
>SXXA01000080.1 GCA_005791325.1 Actinomycetota bacterium
CGCCCCCTTATCGACTCACCACATAGAATCGGTCAACACGCATCAGAAAGTCCAACAAACCGATACACCCTCGCAACTATCTTTGGGTATCCCCTGGGGCTCATTTGGGGTGGTAATGGCACTATCAGCTATGGCAGAGTCAGGAAAATCCGTATCCCAAGCCACTATGGGCCCCATTCATTTTGATTTAAAATGGTCGAGTCGCATCAACCGTGATTGGGATTGGAATAGTATGTTGGGAATTTATCCTAACGGAACCCAAATGGTGCCATTATTGCGGTATGGATATCTTTCGAATCGACCCTTTACGGCCTCAGAATTACGAATCGGTCGTCAGTTCATTCCATTTGGATTGGTATCGCAATGGCCCAATGAATTAACACCATATGCCTTGGCCCCCATGATGGCAAGCCATTATTTTGCAGGCGGCAACATGATTGCAGATGGGGTGTCATGGGCACTCAATATCATGGCACCGTTTTTATGGTCGATTCAATCGGGGGTATGGCTCACAGATTTAGGGGTATCCCCATCCAATTTTGGGCCTTCGAATCAAGCATTACAATTTCGAAATATCCTATCTTTTCCTATATCCCAATCGACGCAATTGAGTACATCCGTTCATCATATGACCAGTGGGGGACCTACCTATCGCCAGCAAACGGATCAAATAGAGTGGTGGGGAGCGGATGCCAAGTTAGATTGGGCATTATCGCCTCACAGTAGTATGAGCATCATGGGGGAATGGGTGAGTATGTTACAGTCAACCCCAGCGGTAGCAATTCGACGATCTGGTGGGTATGCCACCATATTATGGTCGATGGGTGTATTTGATTATGGGATTCGATTTGATTGGTTACAAAAACCCATGATTCCGTTTGAAGAAGCCAGTACGAGTAGTGTTATTTTTAATATTCGGCATACCCATGGGGGAACATTGCAATTAATGGGAACCTACGATCATAGTGGAATGGGTAAACACCAGATTGGAGCCAGTTATATAATGTGTGTGGGAACACCCATGGGAGCGGTGAGATAATATTCATTCTGGGGACCTTGGATCCCCGACACCTTGACGAAGGGCTTCGCCATTAGGCAACCAATGGCTTCGACTTTGTGAACCCAAACCGAATGGGGATTTTAAAGGGGTGTATGCATTGCTTTCTGGCTAGTCAAGGGCGATTTAGTCAAGTGGGCACGATGTACCCACTAACCCAAGGGGCAAAGCCCCTAGAACCCAAATTCAGTTTATATCAAAAAAAATGAGTTTGATATTATTCTATAGTCTGATAACCTTATTTTACTTTTCAATAACATCAATATTATTATGAACGTACAGAATAGCCCATCAACAACCCATCCATTCATTCATAAAGAACTTTCAATGCTCATTTTTTTAGCTGTTGGAAGCATACTATTGCTACATAAACCCAATAATCCCAACTATCGACTAACTAGACTATTGGGTGCCTTCCTCATTTCCAATGCCTTATATCAATTAAAACATCCCACTTATCAAAAAACATCCCCCAGTTAACCCAACCAGTGGGTTGGTTTTTTTAATGATTGTTACGGATAATAGCATCCGTCATGCATCAACCGATTCAAAGCCTTGTTCATTGTAATCATAACCTCTTTGGTAATCGGCCCAACTTTTCCATCCCCAATTGGTTTGCCATCAACCATGGTAACACCCACCGCCCCTCTCACACTTGAACACAAAAACATTTCATCCCATTCTCCCCGATCAGACCATAAAATATCCGTTTCAACCCCATCTACCCATTCAAGGATACGGCGTCTGGTAATACCAGCCAAAATACGATCATCTGCCCTTGGTGTCATGATGGTGCCATTTTGAACCACAAATACATTAAAAGTTGATCCCTCCAATATCATTGGATTGTTCCCACATGTTAAAAATAAAACATCATCTGCTTGATGTTGTTTAACAACCGTATGATGCGCTATCACGGACGATGCATAAAAAGTGAATTTTACAGGAGCAAACGCCCGCTCATGTGCCATGGTAGCCAGCTTAAACCCATTTTGTAGAAGATCGTCTGAAACAGGGTGATACTCCCGAACCAAAATGGAGGGCCAAGCCGCATCCAAAGCAGACATACCAGTGGGTTGCACTCCCCCACCAGATAAAAATAATTGCATGACAACATCCTGTTTGTGGCACTGATTGGTTTGTAATAACGTGGGAATGGCGTCACGCAATTCATGAATGGCATTCCCTACAGACATTTGAATAAATTCTGCAGCATTGAATAAGCGATTTAAGTGAGCGTCCTGATCTAATAATTGTCCCGCAACAGTTCGAACGGTGGTAAAGATACGATACCCACGCAGGGTTCCCAGTACATCATCCACACCCAATAAACCAATATCGTGGGTGGGGCCAAATTGACCACGGTGAAATGATGTCATAGTCATAAAATGATTCCTTTATTAATAATGGCAAATTTTTAGCTTGATGATAGGGATATTTTTAAAATTTAGTTTGCAATGATTACAGAACAAAACAAAATAAAAATCAATATTTAATTATATTTGAGGGGGGAAAGGGTTAAATTTTGATGGCTTATTTGAAATGGTTGGCCCCTCAAATTCTAAATGAACCAAATCAATTGCGGGCACGCTGCCCCCCACCTTAAGCGTCACTACCTCTTTTATAAAAGCCACACCCCTTGGGATTCTTAAGGGCAGAGCCCTTAAGGCGGGCGCGGGCACGCCGTGCCCGCTATCCTATCTCTCCCTCCCCTTCGGGGAGGGTTGGGGTGGGGATGAATCAATTGGGCACGCAGTGCCCATCTCCTTAAGCTCCACTATCTCTCTCTATAAAAGCCACAC
>SXXA01000081.1 GCA_005791325.1 Actinomycetota bacterium
CAGCTACTGTTTGGTGGGGTGGCCTACCTAATACGGCCCTATCATTAATGGGGTATCATTGGGGGGCTATTTTGTTGCGACCATCACGGTATGTTGGTTGAGGGATACCTCTTCAGTTTGGCATTATTTGGACCACCATCCGTTATAACAATCCTTTAAAAAAGGACCGATCATTCGACCCATTCTTTGTAGTCGAACCGGTTGTTGGATGACGCGCCAAAGCCATTCTGTTCCACTTTGTTGCATCCATCGTGGGGCACGTTTGACCGTTCCGGCTAACACGTCAAACACCCCACCCACACCCATGGCGACCCCATGTGATAGGTGGTCGGCCAATGCAAGAATAAAGGCATCTTGTCGCGGGGACCCCATGCCGACGAATACCAGATCCGGTTCACATGCCACCAACTGGGTGATGACACGGGCGTCTGCTGATGAATCAAAAAAACCATGGTGGGTCATCACCACCTGCCCCCCCATTTCTTGTAATTGATGGGCGGCTGCCCGTACCACTGCTTCGGATGCACCCACCAGGGCAATGGTGAGGGGGGTTTTGGCCAGTTGGCATACCAAATCGACCCCCGTTATTCTTGGTACCCAAGGCATTCCGGAAACCCATCGAAGAAAGCCAATACCGATTCCATCGATGGTGACCCATTTGGCTGATTGAATGGCCGTTCTGAGGGTGAGTGACTGATGGGCATGAACCCAAATTTCAGGGTTTAACGTGAGCACCCAGGCAAATGGTTGTTGTTGTGATATGTGTTGCAAAATGTGGTCGCAACAATCCTTCACGCCTTGATCCATTACCATAATATCACGAATCATCATGGGGTGGATTTCGCCCGATACCCACAACCTGGCAAAAAAGTCGGACGTCCAAAGTATCGGGCTTGTGGGTAACGCTTACATATATAGGGGCGATCGGCATAAATGCCACATTTGGAATGGGTTAAATAGCGACATCGAAATAATAACATGGTGGCGTCAGGGTCATCTTCAATCCATTCAAAATGGTATACAAATTCATACCAACGACGAATCCAGCGCTTCAAATGAATCGACTGAAATAAACTGGATGTAAGTCCGATTCCAATTCGCTGACAACATACCCCTCGTTTTAAACATCCACCAGTGATTTGATATTGGCGTGGCAACAACCGATCGGCCAATCCACTAAACCATCCGTCCGCATCACGAAGGACGCGACATGCCCCTCGTAATACCCACCAATGGGGTGCTAACTGATCTCGATTTCGCCAATCCATGCCACATCCTTTATGTTATAACACTTGTAGGCTTTTAGAATGGCGGTTTTATTCTTTTTTGACAAGAATGAGTGTTTGTTTGGGTCATGTAATACTTCAGGATGCCAAATGGGATGGACTATGTTACACTTCTACGCCAACGCCGAGGTGGTGAAATTGGTATACACACTAGCTTGAGGTGCTAGCGGGGCAACTCGTGCAGGTTCAAGTCCTGTCCTCGGCACCATTTATGTATGCGAGGTATATTGTGGGTATTACATTTGGCACATCGGGCTATCGGGGTATCATTGGGCACACATTTACCAAAACGGAGGTTACCCAGCTGGCTCAGGCCATTGCAGCTTGGGCGGGATCACAATCTGGCCATCAGGTGGCAATTGGCTATGACCCAAGAGCTGGTAATACCTATGATGATATGGTGGGCATGATGGTGGAACCTTTTTTAGAACGGGGGATTTCTGTGCTGGGCTCTGATCGTCCCATTCCCACACCGGTATTGGCGCATACGGTTAAGCATCACCAATTAATTGCGGGTATTATGTTAAGTGCCTCTCATAACCCCCCTCAATATAATGGTATTAAGTTGAATCCATTTCCAGGCGGACCTGCATCCGTCCATGTAACCAACCAGATCGAAGCCCTTTTGATCGCCAAGCCATCTGTTGCTGTCAATGTGCCCAAACCGGGTGTACTGACTTGTACAAATTTAATTGATCCTTATGTTGCACGGATGGTCGACTGGATCACCTATCAGTATTCCCCCCCCACTCGTAATTGGGAAAACTTACCACCCATTTTGGTGGATGCGCGACATGGTACGGCGGGGGCGGTATGGCAACAATGGGCGGCAACGACGGGTCAATCGATTATCATTGACCATGCCACACCCCATCCCACGTTTCAGGGATTATCGCCCAATCCAACCAGTTCTGAGGCGGTGGATTATGTTGCAAAACGAGTTTTGGAAACGGGTGTTGCGTTTGGTGTGGCGCACGATCCAGATGCCGATCGGCATATGATTGTGGATCAACAGGGCCGATTGATTTCACCTGAAATGGTGGCCTGTTTGATGTATGAAGCAATGGGTGGGCACGTGCATGGTATGGCTACAACCGTGGCGTCCTCTCGGTTAATACAGCGGATGGCGCGTGCATGTGGCCTATCGCTGACGGAAACCCCTGTTGGGTTTAAATGGTTTACGCCCGCTTTTGAACAAGCAAACGCCACTCAAACCGTGACGATTGGGGTTGAAAGTTCGGGGGGGATTTCCCAGTCTAATTATTTGTACGAAAAATGTGGGTTTTTACCCGCCATTTGGATGTCGATATTGTTGAGTCAGTCCAGCCATTCATTGGGTGATTGGGTGGATATGGCATGGGAAAAATGGGGCAAAAGTGAAATGGTAGAATTGGCATTGACCATTGATTCCGATTCAAATTTACTTTCATTACTCAAATCAGGGTGGTTTGATCATTGGAATCAGTCTACGGTTACCAAAATGGATGGAATTAAATGGGAATGGGATGATCGATGGGTGATCGTTCGGCCTTCTGGTACCGAGCCGGTTGTGCGGATCATGGCAGAAGCCCCCACTCTGAACGAGGCCAAAGACTTGGGGCAGTCGTTGTTACAACGATTTGAACGCAATGGGTAATCACCCCTTCTTGTAAACAGACAAGGGCTTTATATATGATGGGGGGCATGCTTTTTATTCGTTCTCATCATAGACCAAACCCATTCCAGCAATCACTACTAGAGCCGCTTGAGTCATCACATTTTGAGCCATCACATTATTGTAATTGGGTCATCGCGGGTTTTAAGCAATTACAAGCGTTATTTGCCAAACCAGACATTCTGCCCAAACAGCACGTTATTTGGCGATCCATCGTCGCCATTGATACTTGTTTCAATCAGCACTTAATCACCCAATGTTCTGAATTAAAAGGGGCCCTTAAA
>SXXA01000082.1 GCA_005791325.1 Actinomycetota bacterium
CGAGTACAACCGATGGCCCGACATCCCCACTTAATTCAGATAACACTTTATGTAATTTAGGACAGGTATATACATCAATTTCACCAGCTACCCTAACAACGGGTAAACCAGCATGATGATCCAACGATACCGAAAACTCAATGACCATGGCGTCTCCTTACTTTATTGAGCAATGCAAGATGATTGGACTTTGTCACCCAAGGAAGTGAAGTATACACCACATACCTCAAATACAACATGCATCACTTTTGCGTTGCTCCGATACGATTCCGTGATCTCATTCCACCCATCTTACCTCCCATATACGTCATTATTGATAACGACTATTCTTTTTATCGTCTCTCGATGGTATTGTTTCTATTTACAAATAGAATTTGATTGTCCATTATCAAGTAGGGGTGAATGCTGAAAGGGGATTCATTTGAGGGTTGTTTTTAGTATTATTTTAAATGGTAAACATCATTTATTACATCACAATCAAGCTGATTTTATTCTCAGCCATTGCGATTATTGGATCGTAGTGGAAGGTGCCTCTTTACCCAATGGCAGTACCAGTTGGTGCAAATCCTTTCCAGAATCATTTCATCACAATGGGGGTAGCGTGGATGGAACGCGTGACTATTTAAGTGAATTGGCAAGCCATCATCCCCATTTGATTTATATTCCATCTAATGGTTTTTGGCACTCCAAAGACATGCAAGTGAATATCGCCATTCAGAAACTTAAAGAATTAACGGATCGGTGTTTTTTGTGGGAAATGGACATTGATGAACATTGGACAACCGCAGACATGGCACAAGCTGAACATGAACTGGTTACTAGAAAATTAAAAATGGGTCGATTTAGGGCCGATTGTTATGTTGGAAAGCATTTAAAAGCCATTGGGGATTGGGGAGAGTCCTACACATTGGGTTATAACCGATTGTGGCAATGGAAAGGGGAGTCGTTTAAAACACATGAGCCACCTGTATTAAAGGGGACATGGTGGTCGAGAGATGCCATACTCACCCCTCGCTTTAGGCATTACAATTATTATTTTGAATGGGATGTTAAGTTCAAAGACCAGTGGTATGGTGATGTGGATCGGATCTATGAGCGATGGGTACATATTAACTCATTACCTAAAGAGGCATTTCCCCTTCCTATCTCCTCGCTGATCACTGGATATTGGGGACGCACCAATTCTCAAATTATTTGGGAAGATACCCCCCCGCCACTCATTCGATAATTCCCCCTCTCTACTTGACGGTTACCCCCAACCCACATGATACAACAGGGTTGCGATGGCGGCACTTAACATAATGGGAATGAGTTTTTTAATGAGTTGGTCACCATAGCGTAGTACCAAGCGTATCCCCACCCATCCCCCCACCCCATTCGCTACCGCACACATTATGCCCCATTTTACAGCCACCACCCCATTCGCAAAAAAAACCACCAGCGCCATCATGTTGGTGCTTAAATTGACACATTTTGCGTGGGCAGAAGCCAACAACCAAGATTGCCCCAGCACTCGATGAAACCCCATCAGCAACATGGTCCCAACCCCCGGACCCAAGATTCCATCATACAATCCACTCCCCATCGACACCCCCGACAGCATTGCCGGATGAGATTGACCAACTGGGGGGCTTTCCGTACGGATTTGGTGCCAAACCAATAGGATCAGCATGATCGGCAACACCAACGTCATGGCCATTTTTACCATCTTCGGTGTCCATATCGCCACCCACATGGCCCCAGCAGTTGAGGCCACCATGGCAATGGGAATCGCCACTATAAGCGTTGATCGCCTCACCCTAACCACCCTCATTAAGCGCAGGGTTGTTAGGGCGGTTCCAATGGTGGAACTTAACTTATTGGTTCCCAAAGCAAGATGGGGGGGGAGACCGGCCAACAATAAGGCTGGAAGACCGATTATCCCCCCCCCACCCGCAATGGCATCACAAAAGCCCGCTAATAAATGCCCCCCTACTGCGATAAGCCATCCATGAGAATTAGAACCAGCGTTTAATATAGTCCACAAAAGAATCTGATTCTCGTTTAGGCCCGCTCAAATTGGCAAATTCCTCAATCAGCTCTGTTTCTTTAGCAGAGAGCTGGGTTGGAATGGTGACCTGAACCCTCACATGCAAATCACCCGTATGTCTCCCCCGTAACGATGGCATCCCCTTGCCTTTCAGGCGAAATGAGGTACCGGGTTGGGTCCCTGCAGGTATTTTTAACATGGCTTTTCCATCCAATGTTGGCACTTCTAAATCGGTACCCAATATGGCATCTGGGACACCAATACTGGCTTCTACAAATAAATCTTGTTCTTCGCGTCTAAAAAACTCATGCTCTTTTACGGTTAAAAAAATATACAAATCCCCCGGCTGACTACCAGGCTCCCCCGCATTCCCCTCCCCTGTCACGCGCAATTTATTTCCCGATGCCACGCCCGCAGGTATATCAATCGTAATGGTTTTCTTACGTTTCTCTCGTCCTGAACCAGAACAAGTTTTGCAGGGATTTTTAATCATTTCACCTTGTCCATTACAATGATGGCACGTCATTACTTGCGAAAAGCTTCCCAAAACCGTTCTTTGAACCGTTTTAATCTGACCAGACCCATGACAATGAGGACATGTCACCTTGGGTGTACCGGCTTCACGGCCGGTACCGCTACAAGTATGGCATGCCTCCAAATGAAAAATGGAAATATCCTTATTGACCCCAGTTGCTGCTTCTTGCAAGGTAATATCCAAATCGTATCGCAAATCCTCCCCTGCTCGGGGTGCATGACTACGTCGTCGACCCCCACCCCCCCCAAAAAAGGCATCAAAAATATCGTCTAACCCACCAGAGAAGCCATCGAATCCCCCATAATCTTGACTCGGCCCATCATCAGTCACGCCAAACTGATCATATTGTGCTTTTTTTTGGGTGTCAGATAAGATGGCGTACGCCCGTTGGATGTCTTTAAATTTGGCCTCTGCCCCAGGGTCTTTATTCACATCTGGATGATACTGTCGGGCCAAGCGTCGGTATGATTTTTTAATATCAGCTTCCGACGCCCCTCTCTGAACTTCTAATATAGCATACAAATCATCCGGCATTGGTTGAACCCGAATCGCTATCTTTAACCTCTTTGAACTCTGCATCTACAACGGAATCATCTGGGGTGGTTACCTTGGTGGGTTCCGATGTTGCCTCAGCAGATTTATATAATTCTTCAGACGCATCAAATACCGCTTTTTGAAGGGCATCCGTTTTTTCTTTAATGGATCCGGTGTCAGTACCACCCAATGCCGTTTTCAAATCAGACAATGCGGCTTGAATCGTGGTTTTAGTGGTATCAGACAATTTGGCGTCACTTTCTTTGAGTGTTTTTTCAGTTGAGTATACCAATGAATCAGCGGTATTGCGGGTTTCCACCTCTTCCTGTTTTTTCTGATCTTCTGTGGCATGGGCTTCAGCATCTTGTCGCATTTTTTCAATATCGTCTTTGCTTAACCCAGATGATGCGGTAATCGTAATTTTTTGAGATTTTCCCGTTGCTTTATCTTGGGCTTTTACATTTAAAATTCCGTTGGCATCAATATCCAAAGAGACTTCAATTTGAGGAACCCCACGTGGTGAGGATGGAATCCCTTCTAGCACAAAACGTCCCAATGATCGATTGTCAGAAGCCATCGCCCGCTCACCCTGCAAAATATGCACCTCAACCGATGTTTGGCCATCTGCGGCCGTTGAAAATACTTGGCTTTTTGAAGTTGGAATCGTGGTATTTCGATCGATTAATTTGGTAAATACCCCCCCTAATGTTTCAATTCCAAATGATAACGGGGTAACATCCAATAACACCACATCTTTAACATCGCCCGACAATACCGCCCCTTGAATAGCCGCGCCAATTGCCACCACTTCATCCGGATTGACCCCTTTGTGAGGTTCCTTGCCAAAAAATGCTTTAACCGCCTCTTGAATCGCAGGAATACGGGTGGTTCCACCTACCAAAATCACCTCATCGATGTCGGATACTGAAAATCCAGAATCAGATAATGCTGCTTTGACGGGTGCCATTGAACGTTGCACCACGGACTCAATCATTTGTTCAAATTTAGATCGTGACAACGACATCATTAGGTGCTTAGGGCCGGATGCATCCGCCGTAATAAATGGCAAATTAATATCAGTAGACATGGTGGACGACAGTTCAATCTTGGCTTTTTCAGCGGCTTCTTTTAAGCGTTGATGGGCCATTTGATCTTTGCTTAAATCGATACCCTGATCTTTTTTAAATTCACTAATGAGCCACTGAATAATTAATTCATCGATATCATCACCCCCCAATTCGGTATCCCCATTGGTACTCTTTACCTCAAATAAGCCATCCCCGATTTCAAGAATGGAAATATCAAACGTACCACCGCCAAAATCGTACACCGCAATTTTCTGATCCGCTTTTTTATCCAACCCATACGCCAAAGCGGCAGCGGTTGGCTCATTAATAATGCGCAACACCTCTAAACCAGCAATTTCCCCTGCATCCTTGGTCGCTTTTCGTTGGTCATCGTTAAAATAAGCTGGCACCGTGATGACCGCTTGGGTCACTTCATGCCCCAAATAGGCTTCTGCGTCACGTTTGATTTTTTGTAAAACAATTGCTGAAATTTCAGGTGGGGCAAATTCCTTGTCCTGACCTTTAATCACAATACCGCCATCTGCTCGCTCTGTAATATCATAAGATAATGCTTTTTTGACCTCGGCCAATCGTCGTCCAATTAACGATTTAACTGAATAAAATGTAAATTTTGGATTGGTAATGCCTTGACGTTTGGCAGGTTGACCAACCAATCGCTCCCCATCTTTTGTAAACGCAACCACCGAGGGCGTGGTGCGATATCCTTCCGCATTGGATATAACAGTGGGTTCTCCCCCTTCAACAATGGATACGCATGAATTAGTGGTTCCCAAATCAATTCCAATTATTTTAGACATGTTTTTCTCCTTTATTTAATAACCGTATCTTCATCTACACCAAACCAACTCAATTTCAACGACTGGGGACACACCGCCTTTCTATTCATCATAACGAGACTCTGATTAACTGGACACCACCACCATTGCTGGACGAATCACTTTGCCATGTAACAAATAACCATTTTGAAATACTTGAATCACATGATTGGATGGCACCCCTTCTTTGGATTGTGTGGATACCGCCATGTGGTAAGTGGGGTCAAATGGGGCATCCAATGCCTCAATGAGCGTTACCCCCACTTTTTCCAATGCATCAGATAATTGCTTGCGAATCATTTGTAACCCAGACAACCACCCATCACTCACATCAACCACACTATCCATGGCACGATCAAAATTATCAATAATAGGCAACAAGTCCAATACCAATTTTTCAATGGCATACCGGCGAGCTGAGTCAAATTCAGTCTCTTTGCGCCGTTTGTAATTTTCTAACTCCGCCCATGCACGCAAGGCCTTGTCTTTCTCTTGTGCCAATTGGGCTTCTAAATCGGCCACCACATCCTGTGGGGCGGCCCCTGCGACGGAATCTTCCGGTAGGGGGGGGGTGGCATCGATTGGATCCAGAATGGGAATGGGTGAATCATGATTGGTCATAGAATGCTCCTATATTGATTTGGTGTTAATGGAATCTGAAGAAGAAATGGATTGCATTTTTGCCACAATGGCTTGAATGGTTGGCAATAAGTTCTTGTACCTCATTCTGGTAGGACCGACAATAGCCAAGGTAGCAAAATTGGCGGTTTCATGGCCCAATGGTGCTACCACCACACTACATTCTTTGAGTCCATCCGGTTGGTTTTCCGAACCTATTAATACCGTCATATCACGATGTTGCACCGCTTTCTCTAATACAGACGTCATCAAGCGGGTCTCTTCAAGGGTTGCAATCACACGGTGTGCCAAATTTGGATCTTGAAATTCAGGTAGCCGAACCATATTCGATAATCCCTTCATATTCATTGTATTGGGAGGGGACAATACCGCCTTAATTCGCTTTAATTCGCTGATAACGGTGGCCACAATCTCTCGGTGGGTCGGAAAATGCAAAAATAAATCAGCCAAATCGTTGGAAGTGACATCTGAAAGGGTCACCCCTTTTAATTTTTGCGTCAACAATGATGAAATGGCATTTAATTCATCTTGGGTGACATCATCTTGAATGGACATCAAAAACTCTTGGTTGCTTCCAACCGAATTCATCACAATGACCAATACACGGTCAATATCAACCAATACCAAGTGTGCCAATTCTAATGTGGCCTGATGAATATCTGGTGGAATCACAATCGCCGTGTAGTCAAATAAGGTCACCACCAACTCGGTTACCTCTTTTAATAGGTCCCCCACCGCTTGTCCGATATAGGGCGCTCGTTCTCGTATAAGTTCCACCGGCAAGGCATTCGCTGAGGTATCTTGTAAGGGCGATGAATTCGAGTTAGCCATCATATCTGACAAATGATCCACATATAATCGATACCCAGAATCAGTTGGCACCCGCCCCGAAGACTGATGCCGATGTGATAAATACCCCTCCGCTTCTAACTCACTTAACTCATTTCGAATGGTAGCCGGACTGGCATCAATACCACCCGTGCCACTCAACCATTTAGACCCAACCGGCTCAGCCGTCTCAATAAATGATTCAATGGTTTTGGTTAATACCTCGAGTTGTCGTTTGGTTAAAGCGGGTTTCTTTTTGTTTTTCATGCCGATCTCGTCATTAAAAAAATTAGCACTCAATACTATCGAGTGCTAAATATACCCGTGATTTGAGTAACATGTCAACACCAAATTGGGCCATGTTTATATCATATTCAAATAGGGAATCCTCGTTATATCAGGTATAAAGGGGGAGAATCATGGGGGTTTGGGGGTGGATGGTTGCTTTAATGGTTTGTGTGTTATCCAGCAACACATACACCAGCCCACTATTCAAACAAAGTAGTGCGATGGGTTCTGTTTTAGGAAGCAGTGCCATTGCGCTAAGAATGGGAAGCGATGCATTATCCATCAACCCAGCGGCAGTTAACATGACGTTACCACGTTTATTCAGTATGTCGGTGGGTAGTGTGTATGACCAACAAGTGCAAAATATCATGCTGGGGGCATCCATTCCCATTCATACCAAACTTCATTTATTATTGGGAGTTGCCGGTCAATTAATTAGTGATATACCTGAAACCATCATGTTACCCAATGGTACGGGCGCTAGGGTTGGGTCTTTTGCCGATATTAGTATTCACAGCAAATTTGGATTATGTGTGCAATTAATGCCAGATTGGCAAGTGGCCGCTGCCATGGGCCTGATGACCCATCAAATTGGTAATGAGCGTGGCAGCCATGTGTCACTTGATTTGGGATCCTATATTAAAATGGGGGGTATTGAGTGGGGAGTGAGTTTACAAAATGGATTAACCAATCCAATACAATGGGGAAGTGGGGTCCAAGAAAAAACTGAAATGGGGATTGGAGTGGGAATGGGAATCCCATTAAGCAAGGGGTTCAGTATCAGAAATGGGTGGGAATGGGAAGGCGGTCGTGCGATTGGCAGTGCAGGGCTACTGGTGTCCTTGTGGGACGATGTGGTCATTGTGGTGGGGGTATCGGATATTACCAATCGC
>SXXA01000083.1 GCA_005791325.1 Actinomycetota bacterium
CGGAGTTGTTTTCCAACTATGCCCCTTCTATTTCAGTTTCTTCTACTTTTCGTTTGCTGTGTAGTTTTTAATGGCACAATCACCGCTACCGTTCCTGATATCGCCAATCAAACGCCCCGATTTGTTCAAACTGATAATAAAATTCTCTTTTCTATCATCGAACCCTCAGATTATATGGTGGTTACCCACAATGAGCTGGTTGTTAAAGGGTATCAACGCTATCGTGGTTTGGTTGCCATCAACGGACGAAAAACAAGGCCTCGTGTAGATGGCCGATTCCACCAGGCGATTCACTTATCACTTGGTCCGAATATTATTTATGTTGCGACCCGCTTGCCAAATCAGCCGTCTGCATCCGTGTTGGTTCGAAGAATTTATCGCATTCCAAACATGTCTACCCCCCAATTTATTACTGAATTGGCTGGTGTTTCCATGGGGCCCTCTCGATCCTCTCGTCCCATTACCCGCATAGATGTTGCATCGGTACTGGCTGTTATCGATCCCTCTGATCCCAGCCATATGGGTGTACGGGTTTGGTCGGATGTCAGTTCGATGGATCTCAAAATGGTTAATTATGTGGTGGCAAAAGGGTGGATGGGTGGCCTTGATGATCGTTTTGAGCCCCATTCCCCGATTAGCCAATTGGAGCTTCTTGTAATGGCCAAGCGCATTAATCCCAAGTTGTCAGTTCCCCAAGGCTCTAAGTCAACATGGCCGTTTGCATATGAAAAATTGGCCTTAAAGATGGGCTTCTCTTCGGCTACAACATCCTTTCAGCCCAATGGATCCGTCTCCTTACCCATGTTACACCGATGGATTCATGCATTATCTCCCAAACTTTCGGCGATTCAAATCCCTCCTGATACAGTGTTTTTAGATCGGGCTAAATTAGCCGCCACATTGGCTGTGTTAGTGTCGGATGATGCCCCGTCTACGGTGTCATCCACACCGGTTCGTCCTGCCACTCCGCCTACCCCTATCTTGGTTTCATCGGGTACGTCTACCCAATCCATTGAAATCCGATTGGATGGGCATTGGTTAAAGGAAACGGTGGTTAAACTGGCTGCCTCTGGTGCCTTATCTGGTTGGATCGTCGGAGACACATCGTTAATGATTGATCGTTCGTTTTTAAAATCATATGTGCTTCGTGGTGAGTTGCTTACTTTATTGGGTAGCGTATCACGTTCACCCATCGATCAAATGGCAACTACAATCTACCGTTCATCAGATCTAAACCCGAATACAATGAATCGGCGCTTAACCAAGGTTGAAGCATTGATTGCGTTAACACGTTGGGCTGGAGTTCCTTGTTCACCCACTCAAAATCGTCTGATTCAAGGGTTGCCCACCCAACACTGGGGGGCGGCTGCCGTTACTTGTGCCATCGATGCGGGTTGGATTTCCAATCAAACTATTATTTATCCTCGAACATTGATAACACGGGCAGAATTGTTATCAATTTTGGTTAAATTTCCTGTTATGCATCAACGGATCCGCCCATGATACGCCAGTATATTGCCTCTCAATTATCAATCATTCTTCAAGAATGGGTTGAATTTACCGAACTTCCACCTATCGAGACTCCCGACTCTGGCTATGGTGATTTGGCTTCAACCGTTGCCTTTACCTTGGCAAAATCATTAAGAAAGGCCCCCGCATTGATTGCCCAAGAATTGGCTGCCCGTTGGAATGATCGCTACTCTTATATTGGAACCGCCCAATCGGTGAATGGGTTTTGGAATTTAACCGTCGATGATCAATGGTTATGGGAGCATCGATTGAACCTGCAAACACCAAAATTCCTTCTGAAACCCAAGCGAATTTTATTAGAATTTGTCTCCCCCAATCCAACGGGCCCCCTCCATATTGGCCATGGTCGATGGGCTGTACTTGGTAGTACATTGGCCACCATGTTGCGGGCAGTGGGCCATCAGGTTGATACCGAATGTTATGTGAATGATGCGGGGGTTCAAATTAAAAAATTATTGGAAAGTGTGAATGCGGTCAAGTTGAATCAGCCCATTCCTGAAGATGGCTATCATGGTGAGTATATTCGCGAGTTGGCCCAATTAAATGACCATCCCGTTACGGTTATATTGGCTCAGCAACAACGGGTTTTATCCGCATTGGGTACCCCTTTTGATGATTGGTTTTTAGAATCCACCTTGCATCAAGGGAGCGTGATTCCAGACGCGATTCAGGCACTTCAACAAACGGGGGCTGTGTATGAATTGGATGGGGCGCTTTGGTTTCGGTCTACTCTGTGGGGAGATGATAAAGATAGGGTTTTGATTAAGTCAGATGGCAACTTAACCTACTTTGCGGTTGATGTGGCCTATCATCAGCATAAACTTTCACGATCGTATGATACCTTGATTAATATTTGGGGTGCCGATCACCATGGCTATGTGCCACGGGTTCGCGCGGCTATTCAGGCGCTCGCTCCCCAGCATTCAACGGAGTTTACGGTGTTAATTGGTCAGTTGGTATCTGTTTTAAAAGAGGGGCAACCAGTGAGAATGTCCAAACGTTCGGGTACCATGGTGGTATTGGAGGATATTTTGGATGAGGTGGGATGCGATGCGTTACGCTTTATGTTGTTAACCAAAAGTGCGGATACCCCCCTTGAATTTGATCTTTCATTGTTAACCCAATTAACCATGGAGAACCCACTTTATTATGTCCAATATGCGCATGCTCGCCTATCGACCATGTTGCGGCGGGCTGGAGATGGACCGATGGGGGACCAAATTACGGGATTTTCAACCACTGAACGACGGTTGGTGTTGTATTGTTTACAATGGGGGGATGAGTTGGGTCGTGCGGCTGAACTTTTGTTACCCAATCGTTTAACGCAATATGCCTTGGAGTTAGCACGGTTGTGCCATGCGGCATATGAAACCTCGCCGTTTTTGACGGCTACTGGTGAAGATTGGTTTCGTCGTAAGGGTGTATTTGAAATGGCCCAAAAACAATTGGCAACTGTATTGGCAATGATGGGAATTTCGGCCCCCGACTCAATGTAACGGTGTACGATTTACTTAAACAAGCGTTGGCATCCTTGCCTTCTGGAACCGTGGTAGTGGGCGCATCTGGTGGTGGGGATAGTCAATCCCTTTTGGTTGCACTGGGGATGTTTCGTCCGGATATAAGGGTTATTGCATTATATTGTAATCATGGATTACGTGATTCTGACGCTATTGAGCAAGATCAGCGTGTCATTAGGCATGTGACCCATGCTTGGGGGATGAGGTTTTTATCTCGTCGGATTCCGGTTCAACAACAAGTCAATCGAACCCGCATGGGGCTTGAAGAAGCTGGTCGATTATGGCGGTATCGTGTGTTGGGGCATGTGTCCCGATTGCATCAGGCGGTGGCCATTTTAACGGCTCATCATCTGGATGATGTTGCTGAAACAGTTCTATTACAATTAATTAGGGGGACGCGAACCGTTTCCTCAATGGGGGAATCAAACCCATTTCTTATTCGCCCATTTCGGTGCATTCCAAAATCGTATTTGGAATCATTTCAAGGGGCCATGGGTTTTCCATATGTCACCGATATGACGAATTTTGATACCACGTATTCTCGTTCCAAATTGCGACACAATGTGTTGCCAATTTTACGTGAGGTGAATCCCCAGATGGGGCATCACCTGCTGGCTTTTTCAGATTACCTCTTTCAATTACATCAAGCGGTTGAGCATCATTTTCCACTGGATCGATGGGTTAAAATGACCGAAACATGGGTTGAAATTTCAATCGATTATTGGGAGTTGCATGTTGGGATTCGGTCTCATCTCAATCGGGTCTTATTCAAGCGCCTTGCAATATCCGATTCATTTATTTCGCAATTTGATTCTTGTTACACCAAAATAGGTACTCGAAAATGGGTTGGTGAGTGGTCGATAACCGTTACATCCACGCATGTTTATTTGTGTCGGGCATGCCCATTGCCCTCGTCGGTGGAATTGCCGTTACAGGTGGGGCAATCGGTGATAGTGGGTCCGTTTTTGATACAAGTTCATGATTCTGATTATCCCACCTCCACAACAGCGGTGTTGCTGGATCGGTCTTATTTTCCTGCTGTGCGGATTTCCCCCCGATCACCTGGTCTTCGGTATCATCCGGTTGGCTATCCATCCCCTATTCGATTAAAATCTTTTTTAACCAATCATTCGTTATTCCCCCCCATTCGACAAGCGCTTCCTTTATTTTTCAGTGGTGATGAATTAATATGGGTCCCTTATGTTAGGAGGTCTGTGTTATTGTCATGTGTATCTTCAGCCCCCGATTGGGTGGTAGTTTCGGTATCCTTCTTGGAATCTTCATTGCCCTTACCCAACCAATCATGGCTAAGGGCCCAAAAAAAGCCAATCAAGCCATTCCAACCCCTTCTGTAAACGTATTGGAAATTGACAACTTCAAAGATGGAAATTTAACCAGGGCTCCCCGATGGACACCCTTTGGTTCGGTTAAGGCCATGGTAGAGCCAAACGACCAATCGGATGAGCCAGCGTATTTGGGTCGGTATTCCCTTCATTTGTCTGGTAAGGGGGTGGGACATTATGTGGGCGGTTTGAGTGTTTATCTTCCCATGGATTTGTCTATATATACAGGATTACAGCTGACCATATACTCCCGTTCGAAGCAGTCGGGTCGATTGAGGATTGAATTGTACGACGATGATAATGGAAATTGTATGATTGAACCCAACCCATATTATCGAGGTTATACCTTGTTTGATGATCGTTTTGTGGCGGAAATACCTGTCAATTGGCGGGGTTGGCAAACACTGACCATTCCATTTTTTCAATTTTTTGATAATAACCCTGGAGTGGGGGATGATAAGTGGAACCCTATTCCCCAACAAGGGTCGTGTGGCGTGGTTCAACTTCAATTGATTTTAAATACCATTAAAAAAGGGGGCGATGCATCGATTCGAATCGATAGTATTCGTATGGTTCAAGGGCAATTGGCTCCGTCGAGTTGGGTTAAGGGTGCGAATACGGAAGTGTTGGACGCACCCTATTCTGAAAAATTGGATGGTCAACAATAATGAAATTAGCAGCCATTCAGCAACGACCCATCGTGGGTAATATTGATGCCAATCTCAACCTGATTCGCCAGGCAATGGCGTTGGCTAAAGAGCAAGGTGCAATGGGTGTGGTCACACCTGAATTGTTTTTGTTAGGCTATCCCCCTCGGGATTTGGTATCCCATCCAGATACCATGGGTGCGATCACCCAAGCACTCATGCAATTGCAAGATTTAACGAAGGAGTGGGGTGTTGATTGTTGGGTGGGCGCTCCGGCCTTGTCTTCGGGTCGTCGTTTGTTTAATTCATTGTATTTGTTTAGTCAGGGTCAACAAGTTCATCGTTGGGACAAACAATTATTGCCATTTTATGATGTGTTTGATGACCCCCGTTATTTTGTTTCAGGTTCCCCCACAACCGTTATTCAACATCGCGGTATGCGATGGGGGGTCTTAATTTGTGAAGATGCTTGGGCGGATATGTATCCGGATGATTATACAATGAATCCGATTACACAGATACAAGAACAGTCCCCTGATATGGTATTAATTCCAACGGCGTCACCGTTTGAGGTTGATAAAACCACACGTCGTTTTGGGGTTTTATCCCGTTTGGCCAAACGGGTATCCTGCCCTGTACTGATGGTTAACCAAGTAGGGGGACAAGATGATGTGGTGTATGCGGGATCAACGATGTTGTTAAATGCCCATGGGGACTTGTGTATGCAGTGTCCCGATTTTTGGGATGGCGTTCGGGTGATTGACTTAGCTGCCACAGGGTCATCGATTCCTTTGGTGACATCGCATCCAATTCAACAACAATTGGATGCCATCAAGATGAGTATTCGGGATTATGTGAATTCAAATGGGGCGGGGTCGGTGTTGGTGGGTGTGAGTGGGGGCATTGATTCGGCGGTTACCCTGGTGTTGGCTGCTGATGCGTTGGGTCCAGAACGGGTTCATGCGGTATTTATGCCCAGTGGAATTACCAGTTCAGAGAGTGCCAGGGATGCCTTTGATTTGGCCCATCGATTGGGTGTTCAGTATACGGATATTTCCATTCAACCCATGCTCGATGAGGCCATTCGTGGATTGCCATCGCCAATGGAGGGGGTTCCGATCGAGAATTTACAGGCTAGAATTCGGGGATGTTTGTTAATGACACTGGCCAATCGAGATGGGGGCTTGGTATTAACCACTGGGAACAAGAGTGAATATGCCATGGGCTATTGCACATTATATGGGGATATGGTTGGGGCATTTGCACCCTTAAAGGACGTGTATAAAACCCAAGTAATGGCAATGGCCCAGTACTTGAATCAGCAAGATAGTCGTATTCCAACCTATACCATTGAGCGTCCCCCTACAGCAGAATTGCGTGAAGGACAAGTGGATCAGGATGTATTGCCCCCGTATGACATTTTAGATGCTATTTTAGTTAAATTAATTGATGAGCGGCTGGGTATTTCTCAGCTTATACAAGATGGGGTATCGCCTGAATTGGCCAGTTGGGTATATGATAGATTGCATCGTTATGAATACAAACGTTTTCAGAGTCCCCATGGTGTTAAATTGTCTCGAACTGCATTTGGTGGGGGTCGTCGGATGCCCATTACAGGTGTGATGCCCGCATGATGCGCTTGAAGTCACGATCGGTGTTATTGGGTCGATGGGTATTGCGTTTTTTTGCTCTGTTGGGTGACTTTGTTTTGGATTCTTTAAAAGTTTTACGCTTGTCTTTAACCACCCCTATTCGGTTTAAACATGTCATTGAACATGCCTATTCATTGGGTGCCCAATCGGTGGGGATTACCTTAATTACCGCTGGGTTTGTTGGGATGGCGTTTGCTTTACAAGTGGTGCGAGAATTTTTGAAATTTGGGGCGGGAAAAATGATTGGTGGGGTGGTTGGAATTGCGATTTGGCGAGAGTTAGGCCCCCTTATGACGGGGGTTGTGGTAGCGGGCCGAGTTGGGGCGGCCATTGCGGCTGAGTTGGCCACGATGAAGGTGACGGAGCAAGTAGAGGCGCTTGAGGCTTTGGGTCATGACCCCATTCAATATTTGGTGGTACCTCGATTGGTAGCGGTTATGATGATGATGCCATTGTTGGTGGGATTGGCGGATTGCATTGGTTTTTTGAGTGGGTATGTGATTGCGGTGGGAATAGGTCGAATTAATCCATTTTGGTATTTTGAATCAGCGAATACCATGTTAACGCTATTTGATATTATGGGTGGGTTATTAAAAGGTTCATTTTTTGGTGTTTTAATTGTTTTGGTATCGGCCCATTTGGGATTGAGGACCAATTCAGGTGCCAAAGGTGTGGGGGAGATGACCACGCGAGCGGTTGTGATTTCACTGGTTCTGATATTTGTTTTAAATTATGTGCTTTCTAGTGTTATGTTTTAGGGCTCAATTATGATTAAAATTCGTCAACTTATAAAATCATATCGAGATCGCTTGGTCATTAACGGGCTGGATTTATCGGTTGAAGCGGGTGAAAAAATAGCAATTATTGGTCCTTCTGGGTGTGGAAAAAGCACGTTATTACGCTTAATTATGGGCTTGCATGAACCGGATAATGGGGTGATTACGGTGGCTGGAGTCACCTTGTCTGCTATTTCTCACACGGAACATCGGTTGGTGCGGCGGCACATTGGTATGTTGTTTCAATCGGCCGCTTTATTTGATTCATTATCGGTGTTTGACAACATTGCATTCCCACTTGAATCCACGGATGATTCCGATCGTGTGATTCGCGATCGGGTTTTGGAATTGTTACACTTGGTGGGAATGACGGGGTATGAGCGAGCCTATCCACATGAATTATCGGGGGGGCAACGAAAGCGAGTTGGATTGGCAAGGGCGCTTGCATTGAAGCCTAAAATTATGTTGTATGATGAACCGACAACGGGATTAGACCCCGTTTTATCCACCAGTATCGAAGATTTAATTGTGGATTTGAATCGTCAATTTGCGGTGACTTCGATTGTGGTGACCCATCAAGTATCGACTATTTTTAGAACAGCGGATCGTATTTATTTAATGAAAGATGGGCAGTTGTTACCAGCTGTAGCCCCATCTGAAATTGATCAAAATGAGGCGTATCGGGTATTTGTGAGAGGAGGTTTGGCATGAAAGATCGTGTGGCAATTCGGGTGGGAGTAATGAGTTTTTTATCTATTTTATTAATCGCTGCTTTGTTGTTATGGAAAAGCGGGCTTTTTTTGAGTTTAAAGGGGTATGAATTACGGGCGGTCTTTCCGAGTATTAATGGTCTCATTTTGGGAGCAGATGTGCGTTATAGGGGTGTTAAAGTGGGTCGCGTGACTAAAATAGAGCCTTCCCCCGAACATATTACCGTTACTTTTTGGGTGGCGGATGATATTAAAGTGCCCATTGGCTCAAAGATTAAGGTTTTTTTTGATGGGTTAATTGGTGAAAAGTTTTTAAATATTTTGCCGAATGCCGCCCAAAGTACCTATTTGAAGCCAGGTGAACAATTGTCGGGAATTAGTTCATCGGGATTGGCAGAATTTATCGAGATTGGGGCTGAAAATTTGCA